>JAHEDN010000192.1 GCA_024641225.1 Burkholderiales bacterium
GCGACTGAAAATGTCCCTTTGCACCGCGGCGCTCGCCGCTACTTTCGTCGCGGCCGCGCCGCTGCCGGCCGCGGCGCAGCAGAAGTTCGTCACCATTGGCACCGGTGGCGTCACCGGCGTGTACTACGCCGCCGGCGGCGCGATCTGCCGCCTGGTCAACAAGGATCGCAAGTCGCACGGCATCCGCTGCTCGGTCGAGTCCACCGGTGGCTCCGTGTACAACATCAACACCATCCGCGCCGGTGAGCTGGACATGGGCGTGGCGCAGTCCGACTGGCAGTTCCACGCCGCCAAGGGCACGGCAGTGTTCAAGGATGCCGGCCCGTTCGGCGAGCTCCGCGCACTTTTCTCGCTGCATCCGGAGCCGTTCACGGTGGTGGCGCGCAAGGAAGCGAACATTTCGAAGTTCGAAGACTTCAAGGGCAAGCGGTTCAACATCGGCAATCCGGGCTCCGGCACGCGCGCCTCGATGGAGGAGCTGCTCAATGCAATGGGCTGGAAGACCAGCGACTTCTCGCTTGCCTCGGAGCTGAAGGCCGACGAGCACGGCGCAGCGCTGTGCGACAACAAGATCGACGGCTTCTTCTACGGCGTTGGCCACCCCTCGGCCAACATCCAGGATCCGACCACGACCTGCGGCGCCAAGCTCGTCTCGCTGACCGGCCCGGCAGTCGACAAGCTGGTCAAGGCCAATTCGTACTACGCCTCCGCGACCATTCCCGGCGGCCTGTATGCCAACAACCCCAACCCGACGCAGACCTACGGCGTGCTGGCGACGTTCGTCAGCTCGAGCAAAGTCCCTGCGGACGTCGTCTACGCCGTGGTCAAGGCCGTGTTCGAGAACTTCGACGAGTTCAAGAAGCTGCACCCTGCCTTCGGCAACCTCGATCCGAAAAGGATGGTGAAGGACGGCCTGTCGGCGCCGCTGCATGACGGCGCGGCCAAGTACTACAAGGAAAAGGGCTGGATGTAGTCCGGCTTCACGTTCCACTTCATTCGCGTTGATTGGACAAACAGGCCGGGAGAAAACCCGGCCTGTTTGACTTTCGCGCCGACCGCGGCGGAACATCGCCGCCATAACAGCCGCGAAAGCGCCGCAGGGGGAGCACACCAATGAGCCGCAGCAAAGAGGGCGAAGGCATCGAGCGCGACAAGCTGCAGCAGATGGTCGCCGAGTCCGACACCGGCGGACGAAAGCCGACCGGGCTCGTCGCAACGGTGCTGATGCTGGTGGCGCTGGCGTGGTCGGCATTCCAGCTCTGGTATGCAAGCCCGCTGCCGTTTGCGCTCGGCATCTTCGTGCTGAACGACACCGAGGCGCGCGCCATTCACCTGGCGTTCGCGATCTTCCTTTCCTACACGGCCTATCCGGCGTTCAAGCGCTCGCCGCGTGCGCACGTGCCGCTGCTGGACTGGGTCTTTGCCCTCGCCGGAGCGTTCTGCGCTGCCTACCTGTTCCTTTTTTACGAGCAGCTGGCCGGGCGGCCGGGACAACCGACGACGACGGATATCTATGTCGCGGTCGCCGGCATGCTGCTGCTGCTGGAGGCGACGCGGCGTGCGCTCGGTCTGCCGATGGTGATCGTGGCCAGCGTGTTCCTCATCTACACCTTCGCTGGCGCGTACATGCCCGAGATGATTGCGCACCGCGGCGCGTCGCTGGCCAAGGCGACGTCGCACTACTGGCTGACCACGGAGGGCGTATTCGGCATTGCGCTCGGCGTGTCGACCAGCTTCATCTTCCTGTTCGTGCTGTTCGGTTCGCTGCTGGACAAGGCCGGCGCCGGCAACTATTTCATCAAGTCGGCGTTCGCGCTGCTCGGTCACATGCGCGGCGGGCCCGCCAAGGCAGCCGTCGTCTCTTCGGCGGCCACCGGCATCATCTCCGGCTCATCGATCGCCAACGTGGTCACGACCGGTACCTTCACGATCCCGCTGATGAAGCGCGTCGGCTATCGGCCTGACCAGGCGGGCGCGGTCGAAGTGTCGAGCTCGGTAAATGGCCAGATCATGCCGCCGGTGATGGGCGCGGCGGCGTTCCTGATGGTCGAGTACGTCGGCATCCCGTACACGCAGGTGATCAAGCACGCCTTCCTGCCGGCGGTCATTTCCTACATTGCGCTCTTCTACATCGTTCACCTCGAGGCGCTGAAGGCGAATCTGCAAGGGCTGCCGAGGCGCAGCCAGAGCACGCTGGCACAGCGGCTGATCGCGTTCGTGATGACCGTGGCCGGATTCATCGTGCTTTCCGGCGTCGTCTACTACGGTATCGGCTGGATCAAGGACGCCTTCCCTGCCGCGGCGTTCAACATCGTCGTCGCGCTGCTTCTCGCTGCGTATATCGGCCTGGTCTGGTATAGCGCGCGCCAGCCCGAGCTGGAGCTCGATGATCCCAATGAAGAAGTCTTCGAGCTGCCGGAAACCGGGCCGACGCTCAAGAGCGGATTGCACTACCTGCTGTCGGTGGTGGTGCTGATCTGGTGCCTGATGGTCGAGCAGCTCTCGCCGGGCCTGTCGGCGTTCTGGGCGACCATGTTCATGATCTTCATCCTCGTCACGCAGCGGCCGCTGATCGCGCTGTTCCGCGGGCACGGGAATTTCGGTGCGGCGCTGCGCCGGGGGTTTGCCGAACTGGTCGACGGCCTGGTCACCGGCGCTCGCAACATGATCGGCATCGGCGTGGCCACGGCGGCGGCGGGCATCATCGTCGGCACGGTCTCGCTGACCGGAATCGGCCTGGTGATGACCGAGCTCGTGGAGCTGATTTCAGGCGGCAACCTGATGGTGATGCTGCTGCTGGTGGCGCTGATCAGCCTGATCCTCGGCATGGGGCTGCCGACCACCGCCAACTACATCGTCGTCTCGACGCTGATGGCGCCTGTCGTGGTCGAGCTCGGCGCGCAGAGCGGTCTGCTGGTCCCGCTGATCGCCGTGCACATGTTCGTCTTCTATTTCGGGCTGATGGCCGATGTGACCCCTCCGGTGGGGCTGGCCTCGTTCGCCGCTGCCGCGATTGCCCGCACCGACCCGATCAAGACCGGGATCACGGCGTTCTTCTACAGCATGCGCACGGCGATCCTGCCGTTCCTGTTCATCTTCAACACGCAGCTGCTGATGATCGGCATCTCTGGCTGGTTCCACCTGGCGGTGACAGTGGTGAGCGCCACCGTTGCCATGCTGGTGTTTGCGGCGGCCACCCAGGGCTATTTCCTCGTCAGGAGCCGCTGGTATGAAACGATCGCGCTGTTCGTTGTCACATTCACGCTGTTCCGCCCCGGATTCTGGTGGGACATGATCTATCCGCCGTTCGAACATACGGCGCCGGCCGCACTGATGAAGATCATCGAGGACAAGCCGGCCAACGCCAGCCTGCGCATGTGGGTCGAGGGCGAGACGATCGAGGGAGATCAGTTCAGCAAAGGCGTGCTGGTGCCGCTCGGCCCGAAGGTGCCGGCGCGCGAACGGCTGCGCGCGGCCGGTTTCTCTTTGATGATGCTTGGTGAGGATGTGAGCATCGGACCCGTGGCTTTCGGCAGCGTGGCTGCCAAGCTCGGGCTCGAGGCCGGCTTCAAGGTCACCGGCGTCGAACTGCCCGTCGAACGTCCGGCCAAGGAATGGATGTTCATCCCGGCGCTGGTGCTGCTCGGACTGATCGTGCTGTTGCAGCGGGGCAGGGCAGGACGAAAGGTTCCGGCGGCCGCTTAGGCCGCCATTCTCGGACGGAGGAGCAATGTTCAAGAACGTGCTGTTGGCCATCGACCTGACGGAGCCCACGAGCTGGGCGCGTTCGCTGCCCGTCGCGCTGGAGCTGTGCAAGGCGTCCTCCGGGCGGCTGCACGTCGTCACCGTGGCCGCCGAGGTCAACATGCAGGTGGCCAGCTTCTTCCCTGAAGATGCCAACGAGCGACTCCTCGCGCATGCCAAGTCCGAGCTGAGTGCGTGGGCAGGCAAGCACGTGCCGGCCGGGGTGGCCGTCGACGCGATCGTTCGTCAGGGCAGCATTCACCGCGAGATCATCGCTACCGCCGAGAAGGTCGGCGCCGACGTGATCGTGATGGCTTCGCACAAGCCGGCGATCCGCGACTACGTGCTCGGCGCCAATGCTGCTCACGTCGTCAGGCACGCGGCCTGCTCCGTCATGGTCGTGCGTGGCTGAGCGGACCGCTGCGGCGGGCCCGTGGCCATCGCCACACGTGCGGCGCCGACGGCCTGGGGCCTGGCGGGTCGGTATGGCCAGCCCTGAACGCGGCAGCGCGCCCGCGGCGCTGTCGGCAACCTCGCTGGCGAGGACTTGAACGCGAAGGAACTGTGCGATGACCAACCACGTCTACAAGCTGCTCGAAATCACCGGAACCTCGTCCGTCGGCGTCGACGATGCGATCAGGAACGCGATCTCGCGGGCCGGCAAGACCGTGCACAACCTGCGCTGGTTCGAGGTCATCGAGGTCCGCGGCGGCATCGACGCCGGCGCGGTGTCGAGCTGGCAGGTGACGATCAAAGTCGGTTTCACGCTCGACGACTGAAGCGCACGAGCCGGGCGGCGCGTCACGCGCCCGGCCGCTGGTTGGCCGGTCAATCGATCAGGACAGCTGCCGCATGAGCGGCTCGCCGCGCAGCCAGGCCGTAAGGCATTCGACGACGCCGCTGGCGAAGCGCTCGAACACCGGCTGCGCAACGAAGCCGAGATGAGGCGTCAGCACCACGTTCGGCATGTGGCGCAGCGGATGATCGGCCGGCAGCGGCTCTTCGTCGAAGACGTCGAGTGCGGCCATTGCCGGGGACCCTTCATGCAGCGCGTTTGCCAGCGCGGCCATGTCGATCAGCGCCGAGCGCGACGTGTTCACGAGCAGTGCGTCGCGCCGCATCGTTGCCAGCCGTGTGGCATTGATGAGGCGGTTGGTTGCCGGTGACGGCACCAGGTGCAGGCTCACCACTTTCGCGCTGGCGAGCAGTTCGTCGAGCGACACTGCCGCGGCACCACATGCCGCGGCGCGCTCCGCCGTCATGTGCGGGCTCCAGGCCGCCACCTGCATGCCGAATGCGTTGCCGACGCGTGCCACCCGCTTGCCGATTTCTCCGAGCCCGATCAGCCCGAGTCGTTCGCCGGCCAGCATGCTGCCGAGCGGGCCCGTATCGCGCCAATCGCCGTCGCGGATCAGCCTGAACTGCGCCTCAAGCCGCTTCGCGGCGGCAAGGATCAGCCCCCAGGTCAGCTCGCAGGTGGTGTCCTTGGAGGGGCCCCACTCGGTGTGACATACGGGGATCCCCCGCGCGGCCAGCGCGGCAGTATCGAGCGCAGCATTGCGCGAGCCCGTGAACACGACCAGCCGTAGGTTCGGCAGGCGCGCGATCAGTTCGGCACGCATCGGCGTGCGGTCGCGCATCAGCACGATCGCATCGGCGTGTGCCAGCGCAGCGTGCAGCACGTCGCCGCGCAGGGGTTCGTGGAACAGGCGCACTTCGGCAAGGCGATCGATCTCCGACCAGTCGGCCAGGCGGCGCAGCGCGCGCTCGTAGTCGTCGAGCACGACGATCGTCGGGCGGTCGGCGCTCATCGGACCGGCCGGACGGCGCCGGGTTGAGGATGTTCTTCCATCGGGATCACCGTCAGGGCTGGCGTGGCAAACGTCGACAGCGTAGCGCCGGATGAAGCGCTGCGGCCCGGAACGGCGCGGCCAGCCGGCCCGGGGTCATTGCGTCACCAGCGCGAGCGCCAGTGGCACGGTGATCGCGGACAGCGCGGTGGACAGCACCAGGCTGGTGGCGACCGGCGCCTGCATGGTGTCGAATTCGCGCGCCATCAGGTAGACGTTGATGCCTACCGCCAGCGCGGCCATCAGCACCACGGCCTGCGTCTCGGTCGGCGGCAGGTCCAGCAGCCAGGCCAGCGCCCACAC
>JAHEDN010000193.1 GCA_024641225.1 Burkholderiales bacterium
GCGGCAGGGCGTCGGCGCTGAAACCGGCGATGAAGCCGGCCAGTTGCTCGGTGAGCACGGCGCTTTTCGCTGAAGGTTCGCGGGCAGCGGTCATGAGTCGTCGTCTCCGTCTTTGGCGCAGCGTGAAAGGCTTGCGGATGGTCTGCGCTTGACGCCGCATCATCCGTCGCGCAGCGCCGTTGTGTGAGCCCCCGGCCGGTTGCCGGCCAGGGCAGCCGCGCGCGGATGGATCAGAACGCGGCGATGCCGGTCAGGGCCCGTCCGAGGATGAGCTGGTTGATCTGCGTCGTTCCGTCCGGGATGGTCAGCAGCCTCGCGCTGCGGTAATGGCGCTCGACCGGGAATTCGCGACTGATCCCGAAAGCGCCATGGACCTGGATGGCCTGCGAGGCGATGCGAACCGCGCCCTCGGTGGCGAAGATCTTCGCCATCGCCGCCTCTTTCTCGCAGCGCTGACCCTTCGACATCATCGACAGCGCCCGATAGACGAGCAGGCGCGCCGCGTCGAGGTTCATCGCCATCTCCGCCAGCAAAGCCTGGATCAGCTGGTGGCCTGCAATGAGCTTTCCGAGCTGATGCCGCTGGCCTGCATAGTCGATGGCGGCTGCCAGCGCGGCGTGGCCGATCCCCAGCGCGAGCATTGAAAGGAAGCAGCGTGACCGCTCGAACCCGTGCATCGTCTCGCGCAGCCCGCTACCGATCTCTCCCATCATGTTCTCCTCGGGCACCACCACACCGTCGAAGAAGATCTGTCCGAGCGACCAGCCGTTGAGCCCGAGCTTGGAGATTTCCGCCGTGCGGAAGCCGTGTTCCTCGCGATCGACGAGGAACATCGTGAACTGGTTGTCGCCCGTGCGAGCCAGCACGACCACCACGTCGGCGACCGATGCGTTGGAAATCCACATCTTCTCGCCTGTGATCTTCCAGCCGCCCGCCACCGGTTCGGCCCGGGTTCTCATCTCGCGCACGCCGGAGCCGACGTCGGGCTCGCTGATCGCCGAACAACCGATGAGTTCGCCGGACAGAAGCCGCGGCAGGTAACGCTCCTTCAACGCCGGCAGGCCGGTGCGGTGCAGCTTGATCGCCGCTCCTTCGGTCACGAAGGCGAGGCCGGCGAAGTCCGGCGACACCCGCGCCAGCACCTCATAGAGCAGGCCGCTGGTGAGGAAGTCCAGGCCGACACCGCCGGCCTCCTCGGGCACCCAGCCGGCGCCGATGCCGTAGGGAATCGACTGTTTGAGCAGCTGATGGGCGGCCTCCTTCGGAATCAGTTCGTCGCGATACCGATCTGTGATCGGCGCAATGTCGCGCCTGACGAAGCGCTCCCAGCCGTCGAGCGCCAGCCGTTGCTCCTCGGTCGGTTCGAAGTCCATCGTGACTATTCGCCGCGGAAGACCGGCTTGCGCTTCTCGAAGAACGCGCGAATGCCTTCCTCGTAGTCCTGCGTCGCTTCCAGAGGCCGGCGCAGTGCGTCGTTGAGGTCCGCGGCGGCGTCGAACGACAGGTCGGCGCCGAGATTGACCATCCGCTTGACGGCGCCGACGCCGAGTGGGCTCGTGCGCTTGACCTGTTCGGCGAGTTCGAAGGCCTTATCGAGCAGCTGCTCGCGCGGCAGCACCCACTCGACGATGCCGAGCTGCAGCGCCTCGGCTGCCGGCACCCGGCGCGCGGTGAAGAACAGCTGCTTGGCCTGCGCCCGCCCGATCGTGCGCGGCAGGACGATCGCCGCACCGGAGCCGGGATAAGCGCCGAGGGTCATCTCCGGAAAAGAGAACACCGCATCGGGGGCGGCGATGCGCAGATCGCAGAACAGCGCCAGTTCGAATCCCCCGCCGAGGCACCAGCCGTGGATCAGCGCGATGACCGGTTGCGGCATTTGCCAGATGAACTGGTTGACCCGCCAGCCGCGCGTACGCTGCGCCCACTTTTCGTCCGGCGTCAGGTTGCGCCGCTCCTTCAGATCGGTGCCGGCACAGAACGCCTTGTCCCCGGCGCCACGCAGCACGACGACGCGGATGTCGCGCCGCCCGGCCGTCGCCTCGAGCACGTCGTAGAGCCGCTCGGCGAGTTCGCTCGACAGCGCGTTGTGCGCCTCGGGCCGGTTCAGCGTCAGGAGCAGGACGCCGTCGCGCTCCTCTTGCAGAAGCATGTCCATCGGAGCCTCAATCGACGAAAGCGCGGATGTTGACCGCGACGGCCACCGTCTCGCCGCGCTCGTTGCGACAGGTGACGTCGGCGTGGACGCGACGCTTCGCGGCATCGATCTCGCGGATCCGGTACTCGGTGGTGATGGTGTCGCCGAAGAACACCGGCACCGTGAA
The DNA here is from genome assembly GCA_024641225.1 of Burkholderiales bacterium. Classification (GTDB taxonomy): domain Bacteria; phylum Pseudomonadota; class Gammaproteobacteria; order Burkholderiales; family Burkholderiaceae_F; genus JADJWR01. The sequence goes on from JAHEDN010000193.1 coordinate 2,322, forward strand.
GCGGATGCGGTCGTAACCCAGCGATACGGTGCGTCCGAGGTACAGCCGCGCGGACGCTGCAGACATGAAGCCGACCAGCAGCGTGCCGTGCGCGATACGGCGGCCGTATCGCCCCTCGCGCATGTATTGCTCGTCGATGTGGTTCGGCGAGAAATCGCCGGTGATCCCGGCGTAGAGGTAGACGTCCGACTCGGACACCGTCTTCGTGAAAGTCGCCGACGCGCCGACCCGCAGCGCCGCCCTGCTGCCTTCGGTCATGTTTCTCCTCCGCGCGAGCCCGGCGGCTCGCCCGACTCGCGCAGCCCGAGCCAGTCGTTCAGCACCGCGCCGGTGTGTTCCCCCAGCGCTGGCGGGGCGCGCCAGCCCGCGGCGATGTCGAACTCGCTGTACTTGACCGCGGGACCCACGACCGGGATGCGGCCGTAGTCCGGGTGATCGACGTGCTGCACCATGCCGCGATGCAGGGCCTGCCGGTGGTTGAACACCTGCTCCATGTTGTTCACCGGGGCGCACGGCACGCCCTCGGCCCGCAGCCGCTCGATCAGCGATGCGGTGCCGTGCTTCGCGACCTCTGCCTTCAGGATCTGCTGCAGTTCCGAACGATGCTGGACGCGGCCGGCGAGGTCGGCAAAGCGGCCGTCCTGCAGCAACTCGGGCAGACCGAGCACCTTGAGCAGCGACTCGAACAGTTTCTGCATGCCCGCGCCGATCACCACCCAGCCGTCGGCGCTCTGGAATGCCTGGTACGGCGCCTGTGCGGCGTGCTCCGAGCCCCACTTCTCGCGATTACGGCCGGTCAGGAAGTACTCCATCGCGGCGTCGACCAGGAAAGTGATCTCGCTCTCGAACAGGCTCGTTTCCAGGCGCTGGCCGCGCCCGGTGCGCTCGCGGCTGAGCAGCGCCGTGACGATCGCGCCCATTGCGTACTGGCCGCAGATGAGGTCGAACGCGGAGGTGCCGAGCTTGATCGGCGCGCCACCGCGCGCGCCGGTGATGCTCATGTAGCCGCCCTCGGCCTGGATCGTCAGGTCGAAGGCGCCGAGGTCACGGTCGGGGCCGTCGGCGCCCATCCCCGACATCGATGCGTAGACGACTCTCGGATTGCCGGCGGCGACCTTCTCGTAGCCGAGCCCGAGCCGGTCCATCACGCCGGGCCGGAAGTTCTCGACGATCACGTCCGCCGCCTGGGCGAGTTGCGCGGCGATCGCCTTGTGCTCCGCAGTCCTGAAGTCGAGCACGATCGAGCGCTTGTTCCGGTTCACGGCCAGGTAACTCATGCTGTGCCCGTGGTGGAACGGCGGCCCCTGATGGCGGATCGGGTCGCCGTCGGGCGCCTCGATCTTGACGACATCGGCGCCCAGGTCGCCGAGCAGCATGGTGCAGAACGGTCCCGCGAACAGCCGCGTGAAGTCGAGGACGCGGATTCCGGTCAGTGGCTTGTGCGACATCGTGTGCCTGCCAGATTGCAGTGGTTCAATGAATCGCCAGTTCCCCGCTGACGATCTCGCCCGCAGGACCGCGGAGGAACGCGATGTGATGCAGCCAGTGCTCGTCGTCCTGGTCGGGCCAGTCGAGTCGCTGGTGGGCACCGCGACTTTCGCGGCGCGCCAGCGCCCCCTGCACGACCAGCCGAGCGGTCAGCGCCATGTTGCGCGCCTCGAGTGCCTTGACCGATGCCGGCCAGTCGGGGGCCGCGAGCCCGGCTCCCGTCAGCTGCAGCAGAGACTCGAGCTCGCGTTCGGCCTTCGCCAGTTCGTCGCCCCACCGCCAGATTCCGGCGGCGCGCGGCATCAACGCGCGAATTCTCTGCTTGATCTCGTCGGGCGTAGCCGCCCCCGGGTCGTGCTCGACCGCCCGCAGCTTCCCGACCGCTGCGTCGACGATCCGCGTCCAGTTTCTCCCCGTGAGGGTGACCGGCGAAGCAGCGGCGCCTCGGCCGGCCGCGGCACCGGTCACGACGGTATCGGAGCCGCCATTGCCGGCGAGCCGGCTCGCCCCGTGCAGGCCGCCGGCGCTTTCGCCGCACGCGTAAAGGCCCGGCACGCCCGACCAGCACGCTTCATCGATGGCCACCCCGCCCATCTCGCTGTGTGCGGCGGGCCGTACGTGCGGGCCTTCCTTCGTCGGCTCCAGTCCCGCGGAGCGCAGCCGCCTGACATGCGCGACATAGGTTTCGAGCTGGGCCTGCGGCACCTGCGTCGTGTCGAACAGGACCGACCCGTCGGGCAGGCCGCGGCCCTCGTCGATCTCGCGCTGGATCGCCAGCGACAGGCGCGCCTTCTCGATGCGCTTCTCGCCATGCTCCGGATTGTGGCGAAACATGAACCGCTCGCCGGCCGCGTTCAGCAGCGTAGCGCCGTCGCCGAGCATCGCGGTGGGCATTTCCATGCCGCGGCAGGCCTCCGGCCGGACCGTCACGACTGGCTCGAACTGCACGAACTCCATGTCGATAAGCCGCGCGCCGGCGTCGAAGGCGAGCGCGTAGGCGTCCGATGCCACGTCGGCGGGATACGTGCTGTCCTCGTAGATGCGGCCGATGCCGCCCATGGCCAGGACGACCGCGCTTGCGCGCACGGCGAGCAAGCGGGGCTCACGCGGCCGGGCGAGCAGGGCACCGACGACCTCGCCGCCGTCGCATAGCAGAGCGATGGCCTTCCATCCGGCAAGCGTCGCCACGCCGAGCCCCTGGCACTGGCGAGCCAGCTGATCGAGGATCACGCGTCCCGTTCCTTCGGGAACATAGACCGAGCGTGGATACGTATTGCCGGACAGGTGGCGCTGCAACAGTCGCGAGTCCTTCGCCGCGAACGGCACGCCAAGCGCCCTCAACTCGCTGATGGCTGTCGTCGCCTCGTCCGCCACCAGCCGCACCAGCCGACGGTCGTTGAGTCCGTAGCCGCCGCGGACCATGTCGTCGAAGTAGATGTCAGGGCCGTCGCGCGCATCCCCGTGGCCGAACGGCGCATTGCATCCGATGATGAAGATCGAGGCCCCCTTGGCCATGTACGCGAGGCTGACGGCCTTGCCGCTTTGGCGCGCCGCCGCGGCGGCGCGATGGCCCGCGATGCCGCCGCCAAGAACGAGCACGTCGGTCTCGCTCGTTGCCACGGCGTCCGTGGGGATCCTCAATCCGCCGCCTTGATCTCGGCGTCCACCGGCGCCTGCGGCTTGAACCCTTCGCGTGCAATGAGTACACGGCTGAGTACCGCGACGCCGAGCAATCCGGTGCCGATCAGATCGGTCGTGATGCCGGGCTTGATGAGCGCCAGCGCCCCGGCACCGAGCAGCACACGCTCATGCCAGAGCGCCCGCCCGAAGAGGTAGCCCTGCACGCTGCCGGCCAGCGCCACGATGCCGGCCAGGCCACTGGTCACCGCGACCGCGATGTCGATGCTGCTGCCCTTGGAGATCAGCGCGGAGTTGTAGATCCACATGAAGGGCAGGATGAAGCCCGCAAGCGACAATCTGAATGCAATCAGGTCGGTCGTCGAGGATCTGGCGCCGGCCAGGCCGGCGCCCGCATAGGCGGCAATCGCTACTGGCGGCGTGACGTTGGCCAGCACGCCAAAGTA
>JAHEDN010000194.1 GCA_024641225.1 Burkholderiales bacterium
AGCCTGACCGGTCCGAGAGTCCAGCCACTGCTGATCCGCTGCAACACCTGCCATGTCCGAACCGCGCGTTCATTCTGCCATCCGGACGCCCTCTTTCGGCGCCTCTCGGGCTACGTCAAAAGGCTTCGCGCAAAGTGCCTGCATAATCGCTGCGAACGGTCGCGATCGCGTGCACTCAGACGAGTCTTCAACCGTTCAGCTTTGCGGTCGCGTCGTCTTCTGCTCCAAAAATGGACACTTCGTGAGTTCGGCAACGGGCAGATTCAGGCGCAATCCCGATGGCGGTATGAGTTGATGCGCAATTTCCGTTCGGTTGCCCTCAGTGTCACGGTTGCTTCGTGCCTGGCGGCGTGCAGCACGATTGCCGAACCACCGCAGTCTGCCGGCGAGACCGTCAACGCTCAGCAGGCCGAGCAGGCCTTCACTGACTCCCGGTGGCCCAGCGCCAGCAGCGAGTCCCGCGAGGACGCGCCCAATGCCAGCACCGGACAAGAGGAAGGCGTGCTCGAGACCGGGCGCGCAGCGGTGCACGACGCCGTCGAATGGGTGGCGCGAGGCGTCGACGGTTGGTTCGGCGACAAGCCCTTCGAGGAGGGCGGTCGCGTCGCCGGCCGCATCCAGCTGGGCGGCCTGTGGCGCCAGGACGAGGGCACCGACTGGCTGACGCGTTTCGGCGTCCGCCTCAATCTTCCAAACGTCAGGCGATTTGGCTTCGTATTCTTCGGCCGCGATAACGAGCGCGACGTCATCACCGACAAGCCTGACGCTTTCACCCGCAGGGAGCAGCTGCTGCCGGAAACCCGCGACGACCAGTCCTTTTTTGCGGGTCTCGGCACTCAGATCGCGAACGTGGTTTCTCTGCGCGCCGGATTTCGTAGCGGAGTCAAGCCTTTCGCACAGGCACGCTACCAGCGGCTGTTCGAATTCGGCGAACGTGACAGCCTTGAGTTCAAGGAAACGGTGTTCTGGACGGTGGACGATGGCTTCGGTTCGACGACGGCGCTGTTCTATGACCACGCATACAGCTCGTCTTTGGCTTTGCGCTGGCAAAGCGCAGCCACCTTGTCGCAGGAGAGCGACGGCGTCGAGTGGTCGAGCAGCATCGGCCTGTACAAGAGCTTCGGCAGCCAGCGGCTGCTGTCGGTCGAGGCGCTCGTCAATGGCGAAACCGGGCTCAACGTGGGCGCGACCGAATACGGCGTCCGCACCCGGTGGGAGCAGCCGATCTATCGTGACTGGCTGATTGCCGACATGACCGTCGGTTACTTCTTTCCGCGCAAGGAAGAGGTTACCGAGCGCGGCCGAGCGTGGGCGCTAGGCGCCAGCGTCCTGATGCGCTTCTGACAGGCGCGCCGCCTTCGGACAGCTGGCGCGCCCGACGCCATCGCCAGGTTGCAGTGGCTGTGCTTTCGACGGCCAGCTCCCCTGCTTACTTCGCCTTCGCACGCAGCAGGCTGCCGGCGCGGCGCACGTCCTCGTCCGCGACCCAGATGATCGCGCCCCAGCGGCCGCTTCCCGCGGACAGGCCGTCGACCGCGGCGACATTGATCCCGGCGTCGGCGAGCACCTTGAGGTTGTTGGCCAGCGCGCCAGGTCGATCATCCCCCTGGATCAGGAAGCCGGCCCGCTTCTGGCTGAAGGTGAGCCCGGCCTTCTTCGCCGCGGCGGCAAAGCGGCGCGTGTCGTCGGGCACGATGTCGATCTGCGCGCGCCTGCCATGCGACGTGCCGGCGCAGGCCAGCAGGTTCACTCCCCCGCTGACGAGCGAGGCCAGCACCCTGAAGGTTTCACCCGGTTTGTCGGGAACGGAAGTCGAAAAATAATTCACCTTGCGCACGGTGTCCGGCATCTTTTCCTCCTCTTTCCGGCAGACGGCCGCCTGGTGAGCACAGCGTAACCCGCCGACCGCTAACGGGCGAGAGCGCCGTCGCGGGACGCCGCAGCGCGATTCAGAGTTTGCGCATGCGCTCAGCGTCGAGGATCCGCTTGCTGTAGGAGTGCAGCGTGTACAGGGCGACGGCCGGGTTGTGGCAGGTCAGCCGGTCCTTGGTGATCAGCGTGGTCACCGGTGCCTCGGAGTGGCGCGTGAAAAGCGCATCGTGGCCGACGCACAGTCCGACGATCACGTTCAGGTCCGTCTTCTCCGCGTTCAGGGTCTTCGCCTGCAGGATCGGGTTGCAGGCCGCCTCGTAGGCACCGGGCCTGATCTTCATTTCGTCGGGAATGCCGATCGATTCCTTTTCCACCGATCCGATCTTGCACAGGACCGTGACCGGATCGAGATCTCCGAGCCGCAGGATCTTGGCGAACAGACGCGTTTCCTCGATGAGCCCGAAGCAGGTCGCGATGCCGATGCGCTTCGCGCGGATTCGATGGGCGAAGGCGACGATCTCCTCGCAGCGCGAGATCTTTCCGTAAAAACGGCCCTCGACTTCGGCCGCAGCCCGCGCCAGCCGGCCGTCGAGATCATCTCCGGCGTAGGTTGTTCGCGTCTGTTCGACGAGCGCCGGATCCACCGCTTCGGTGGCGCAGAAGGACGGGTACTGCTTGTCGTGCCGGTAGCAGTTCAGCTGCGCGCACTCCGAGCAGGAAGGGTCCTCGATCTTTTTCGCCTTTCCCATTCACAGTCCTCGACGACGAGCCCGGATAACAGTTTAGGGGTATCCGGCGCCGAGTCGGCGCCGGTCGCGGCTTTCGGCTGCTCCACAAAAGAAAACGGCCCTCACGAGGAGGGCCGCTAGTTTGGTTGCGGGGGAAGGATTTGAACCTTCGACCTTCGGGTTATGAGCCCGACGAGCTGCCAGACTGCTCCACCCCGCGGTATCTGGCCCGGCGGACGCTGGTCTGCGCCACCGGAGAAAACGAATTATAGCGAATTTCGTCGACGGTCCGTGCCAGCGCTCCAGAAGCCCCGCAACGAAGCGCTGACGGGCGCCGTTGCTAGACTGGCTTCGCCATGAGCCGCACCCTCGTCCGATTCTGTGCCGCCTGCGGGCAGCCGATCGCTCGGCGCGTGCCCACCGGCGATAACCGCGAGCGCGACGTCTGCGAACAGTGCGGCGCTGTGCACTACGTGAACCCGCGGCCGGTGGTCGGCACGATCCCGGTTTGGCAGGACACGGTATTGCTGTGCCGGCGTGCGATCGAGCCTCGCTACGGCAAGTGGACTCTGCCGGCGGGATTCATGGAAGTCGGCGAGACAACACAGGAAGGCGCGCTGCGCGAGACGCGCGAGGAGGCGCGCGCCCGCGTGACGCTCGGCCCGCTGTTCACGATGATCGATGTGCCGTACATCGAGCAGGTTCACGTGTTCTTCCGCGCGGAACTGCTCGACCTCGACTTCGCTCCCGGCGCAGAAAGCCTCGAAGTGCGGCTCTTCAGGGAGGCGGAAGTGCCGTGGCAGGAATTGGCATTCCGCACTGTCGCGCAGACGCTCAGGCTCTTCTTTGCCGACCGGGCCCGCGGCGAGTTCGGCACCCACGTGCACGCGATCGATGCGCCGGCGAGGCTCGCGCAGGCCGGGAGATCATGATCCCGTGGCTGACGCCTGACGATCCGTTTCCGCCGGTCGAACGCAGTCTCGCGCACCCGAACGGCCTTCTCGCCGCCAGCGGGCAGATCGATGCCGACGCGCTGATCGACGCGTATTCGCACGGCATCTTTCCCTGGTACAGCGCAACCGATCCGGTGCTGTGGTGGAGCCCGGATCCGCGCATGGTGCTGTTCACCGAGGAGTTCGTCGCGCGCCGATCCCTGGTGCGCCGCATCCGTTCCGGCCTGAACGCGGGCCGCTTCGAGGTCCGCGTCGATGTCGACTTCGCAGCAACGATGCGCGGCTGCGCAGCGCCGCGGCGCCACCAGGAAGGCACCTGGATCACCGACGAGATGTTCGACGCCTACGGTGACCTGCACCGGCGCGGACTGGCGCACAGCGTGGAAGTGTTCGGCGGTGGCCGGCGAATCGGCGGGCTCTACGGGGTTGCAATAGGCCGGATGTACTTCGGCGAGTCGATGTTCAGCATCGAGCCCGACGCCTCGAAGATCGCCCTCGCGGCCCTGGTGCAGCTGCTGCGGCTGGAAAAAGTGCCGATGCTAGACTGCCAGCAGGAGACATCTCACCTTGCGTCCCTTGGCGCCCGTGGCATTGCGCGTGCTCTGTTCTGCTCTCATGTCGCGGCAGCGGTGCGCCAGCCACCGATTGAGTGGCCGCGTTACCGGGGCCTGGTGGTGACCGACCTGCTGCGGGCGTACTGAAGTGGCAAACCTCAAGGAACTGCCGTTCTCGGCGCTGCAGTTCTACGCCACCGCGCCCTACCCCTGCAGCTACCTCGAGGAGCGGCAGGCACGCTCGCAGGTTGCCACACCAGCACATCTGATCAACGCCGATGTGTATTCCGAGCTGGTGCGGCTCGGCTTTCGCCGCAGCGGCATCTTCACCTACCGCCCGCACTGCGACGGCTGCCAGGCCTGCGTTCCGGTGCGGGTGCCGGTCGATGCCTTCGTCGCGAATCGCAGCCAGCGCCGCGCCTGGCGGCAGCATCGCAACCTGACGGCGCGGGTCGTCGGGCTTGCCTTCGACCAGGAGCACTACGACCTGTACCTGCGTTACCAGTCGACGCGGCACGCCGGCGGCGGAATGGACAACGACAGCCGCGAGCAATACTCGCAGTTCCTCCTGCAGAGCAAAGTCAATACGCGCCTGGTGGAGTTCCGTGCACCGGCCAGCGACACCGACGGGCGGGGCGAACTGTGCGCCGTGTCGATCATCGACGTGCTGAACGACGGCCTGTCGTCCGTCTACACGTTCTTCGACACCGCGGATTCAAATGCCAGTTACGGCACCTACAACATCCTCTGGCAGATCGAGCAGTGCCGCCTGCTGAGACTGCCCTACCTCTATCTCGGCTACTGGATCGAGGCCAGCCCGAAAATGGCCTACAAGGCGAAGTTCCGACCGATCGAGGTCCTGCGGCAGGGCCGCTGGATCAGGCGCACCGACTGAACGCCGGCGGCTCGGCCGCGCGCCGGCCCTGAAACCGAAACGTGCTCTACAGCTTCGCCCGCCCGTTCATCTTCGCGCTGGATCCGGAGACGGCGCACGACGTCGCCTTCTCGAACCTCGAGCGCGCCCATGCGCTCGGCCTGACCCGCCTGCTGAGGCCGCGCGTGGCCGACGACCCGGTCGAGGTGATGGGACTGCGGTTTCCAAATCCGGTGGGAGTGGCCGCCGGTCTGGACAAGAATGCCGAGCACATCGATGCGCTGGCGGAATTCGGCTTTGGCTTCGTCGAGGTCGGCACCGTCACGCCGCGACGGCAACCGGGCAATCCGGCTCCACGCCTGTTCCGCCTGCCGGAGGCGCGCGCGCTCATCAACCGCATGGGCTTCAACAACGACGGCCTCGACCGCTTCGTCGCCAACGTCGCTGCCTCCCGCGCGCGCAATGTCGTGCTCGGCCTGAACATCGGCAAGAACGCGGACACGCCGATCGAGCGCGCGCTCGACGATTACCTGATCGGGCTGCAGCGCGTCTATCCGCTGCTGCTGGATCGCCCGGGATATGTCGCCGTCAACATATCGTCGCCGAACACCAGGGACCTGCGCTCGCTGCAGGGGGGCGCCGAGCTGACGGCATTGCTCAAGGGTCTGCGCAAGGCGCGCAAGCAACTGGCCGATGAGCACGGCAGGCGCGTGCCGCTGGCGGTGAAGATCGCGCCCGATCTCGACGATGCCGACCTGCCGCGTATCGCCGATGCACTGGTCGCGCACGAAGTCGATGCGGTGATCGCCACCAATACGACGGTGGCGCGGGACGCGGTCGCCGGCCTGCCGCAT
>JAHEDN010000195.1 GCA_024641225.1 Burkholderiales bacterium
ATCGAGCAGGAGCCGCTGCGAATGAAAAGCGGCGAGAGCCCCAGCCATCGGCAGCACGACGAAGGCAAGCATCGTCACTGCGGCGCCGAATGGCCGCCCGCGCGGCGTGACCCAAACCAGCACCGCACCCAGAAGCAGCAACGTCAGCGCCTCGAGGGGCCCGGCCCATGCGGGACGATGCAGCCACGTGCCGTCGACCAGGTTCTCAAGCAGCTGCGCCTGTATCTCGCTGCCGGACATGCGCTGGCCGATCGGCGTATCGAGAAACTCGTGCAGCCCGATTCCCGTCAGGCCGACCAGGACCAGTTGCCGCTCGAAAAGCGCCGGATCGGCTCGTCCCTCGAGCACGTCGAGCGCCGAGACCAATCGTTCCTGCGCACGGGGCGAGAAGTAAACGCGCAGGCTGCCGTCGGCCTCGGTCGGGATGCTCAGGTCGGCAATCGAGAGGCCGGCGACCCCCGAACCGGAGGTTGCCAGCCGCAGCGAGGGCACGCCGGCAGCGACGCGCAGCATTTCGACCGCCAGTGTCGGCACCAGCGTGCCCGCGATGCTGGCCAGCATCGGGATGCGCCGGACGACGCCGCCCGTCGGGTCGACCGAGATCAGCCCCCACCCCGCGGCATGCCGGTTCAGCACGTCGATGCTGGTCAGCGCGCCCGCATACGTCGGGACGGCGAGCGCCGGCTCGGACCCTACGGGCGCAGCGGAGATCGTGACGGGCACTGCGCGCAGAGGCATGCCGGTCGGCTCGGGCGTGCCGGCGACGACCAGCACCGCACCGGTGTCCTGCAGCACTCGCGCCAGCACGGCATCGTTGGACGGCAGCGACTCCAGCGCTGCGGCCGCCGCCGGGTTCCCGATCGGGGTCCTCGCCAGCACGCGCTCGGGCGAGAGTGCATCGGCTTCCGGCATCAGGATGTTGACGCCGATGGCGGCCGGCGCGGCCCGATCAATGGCCAGCAGCAGCTGCGCCAGTTGCGTACGAGGCCACGGCCACTGGCCAAGCGCACTGAGGCTCTTCTGGTCGATCTCGACCACCGTCACCGGCCACGCGTCGACGCGGCGCGGGACCAGCGTCTGCAGGGCGTCGAACCAGGCGGCCTGCAGACGCCCGGCCCATGGCGTCTGGATCCAAACGGCGCCGACCAGCACCGCGAGCACTGCGGCGCCGATGAGCCGGATTCGCCCGACCGCACCGACTGCCGGTTCGCGCGCCCGGCGCGCGTTCACAGTTCGATTTCCAGCCCGTCGTAGGCGGCGCTGACCTGCAGCCGCGATGTGCCGCGGGTGATTTCTTCGAGGCGCCGTGTCTCGGCAAGCACGGCTTCGATCGCCGCATCGTCGAACACGGGCTCGTGATGGAACATGCACAGTTGGCGCGCGCCCGCCCGCTGGCACAACTCCACGCCGACCACGTTGCTGGAGTGTCCCCAGTCGGCCTTGACCGTGATCGCGTCGGCCAGCGAGTACATGGCGTCGAAGATGACCAGATCGGCGTCGCGGAAGAACTCGACGAAGCGCTCGAGGTGCTCCGTCTCCTTCCACGGATGCTCCGAGTCGGTCGAATAGACCAGCACCTTGCCCTGCGACTCGAACCGGTAACCGTACGAATCACCAGCGTGGCGCTGCAGCAGCGTGCGGACCTGGACACCGGCGATGTCATAGGCTCGGCCGGGTTCGAGGTGAACGAACTCCATCTTTGCGCCGAAGATCGAGAAGTCGACCGGGAACGATGGTCGCTCCTGCTGGCGGCGCAGGGCAGATTCGAGTTCGGCGTGGCCGCCGTAGATCACGACCCGGTTGCCCGGGATGAAGGCCGGCACGAAAAACGGCAGGCCCATGATGTGGTCCCAGTGCAGATGGGACTGGAAGATGTGAAACGTCTGGCCCGCCGCGCCGGCGCGCCGCGCCATCGCCGCCTGCCCGAAGGGGCGCAGGCCGCTACCCATGTCGCAGACAAAATAGTCGGGTCCACCCGTCTCGATCTCGACACAGGAGCTGTGCCCGCCGTAGGTGCCGGTGACCGGAAAGGGCAGGCCATCGAGAAACTGCTCGACATCGGCGTCGGTGGCGAAGATCCGGCCCCCTGCGGTGCGCAGGACCTCAGACAGCTTGCGTCGCACGCCTGCGGCGGTCAGCGCCACCGGCAGCGATCCGCGGGTACCCCAGAACCGCACCCTCTTCATGGCGCCGCGGCGGACTGCCTGTAGGCGGCGAGCGCCGCCGCGGAGCATTGCCCGAGCGCGTCTTCGAGCGTCGGTGCGACCGTCAGGACCCGGTCAAAGCGGCTGATCGCGAAGATCTCGGCAACCACGGAGTAGAGGCCCGAGACCACCAGCTTGCCCTGCTGCGAGCGCATCTGCGTGGCGACGATCATCAGGGCGCGCAGCCCACTGCTGCTGATGTACTCGACGTCCGAGAAGTCGAGCACCAGCGAACCGCTCCCGCCACTTGCCTGAGTCACCAGGCGGGCCAACTCGTTTTCGAACTGCGGCGCGCTGAGATGGTCGACGCGGCCGGCTGGCGTGGCGACCCACGTGTCCGCAAATTGGCGGGTTGCGATCTGCAATTGACTTCCGTCCAGAACGGCCGCCCGCCGGGAAGGCGCGCTGAACCTGAAGCCAGTATAGGAGAGCCCGCCGCGCCGCAGGCAGGCCGCAATCACATACGGTCGCCGATCGCGCGCCTGCTACTTCGCATCGCCCTGTGTCCCGGCCGCATCCTGCTCGGCGAACACCTCGTTGGCGATCTTGAAGGCGGACACGCCCGCCGGCACGCCGCAGTAGATCGCCGCGTGCATCAGGGTTTCCTTGATCTCGTCGCGGGTAACGCCGTTGTTGCGCGCCGCGCGCATGTGCAGGCGCAACTCGTCGGGGCGGTTCAGGGCGAGCGTGAACGCGATCGTCAGCAGGCTGCGCGTGTGGCGCGTCAGGCCGGGTCGGGTCCAGACCTCGCCCCAGCAGTAGCGCGTGATCAGGTCCTGGAATTCGGTGCTCACCGCGGTGCGGTTGGCGAGTGAGCGGTCGACGTACTCGGCGCCCAGCACGGGCCGGCGCACCGACAGGCCGGCCTCGAACCGGGCACGCTCGTTCGGCCCGCCGTCGAGCACGAACGACAGTACGGCCGAACTGAATGCGCCGGTCTGCTCCCAGTTCGACAGGTGCGCGGCGTCCAGCTCGACATAGCGCGCGCCGTCGATCGCCTGCGCCACCTCGCGACCAAGTTCGGGCGGCGTGGAGCCATCGTAGGCGCCGGCGATCACCAGCGTAGGCACCTTGATCTTCGCCAGATCCGCGCGCTGGTCCATGTCGCGCACCGCGGCACCATTGGCGATGTAGCCGTCGGGCGAGGTGGCCAGCAGCATCGCGCGCACCTTGTCCACGTCTTTCGGCGCCAGCCGCTGGTAGCGGGCTGTGAACCAGCGGTCGAGGGTCGGCGGCGTGATCGCCGCCATGCCACCGCTGCGCACGGCCTCGAAGCGGGCTGCCCACAGGGTCGGGTCGCCGAGCTTGGCACCGGTGTTGCACAGGACCAGCCGCCAGATGCGCTCCGGGCTGTTGACTCCGAGCCACATGCCGGTCATGCCACCCATCGACAGGCCGCAGAACGACATGCGCTCGATGCCAAGATGATCAAGCAGCGCCAATGCATCTTTGCCGAGCTGCGCGATGCTGTACTCGCCCGGCGTGACTTCAGACTGCCCGTGCCCGCGCGTGTCGTAGCGCAGCACGCGAAACTGGGCCAGGAACGCCGGCATCTGCGGCTCCCACATGTCCAAGGTGGTGCCGAGCGAGTTGCACAGCATCAGCACCGGCAGCCGCGGGTCGCCGTCGAATTGGTAGTGCAAGCGCACGTCGGCAAGCTGGGCGAATGGCATGGAAGGCCTCCGATCCGTTGTGGTGGGATTCAGCCGTAGCGGCAAATGTACCGCCGGGATTCGGTCGAGCGCCGATAGGGATGCGGCCAACCGCATCGATGCCGGCGGCACCTACCGCCAGATGGAACGCGAACTGCTGGCCCGCGAGCAGCGGGCGACGCTCGGCCGGCTACTTCTTCGTCAGCAGCCCGTAGCCGAACAGCAGGATCAGCGCGCCTACGATCGAGCCGATGAAGCCCGCGCCCTGGCCGGCCTGGTACAGCCCGATCGCCTGGCCCAGGTAGCCGGCGACGACCGAACCGGCGACGCCCAGCACGGTGGTCAGGATGAAACCGAGCTTCTGCTCGCCGGGCATGACAGCGCGCGCCAGCAGGCCGACGACGAAACCGACGAGGATGATCCAGACGATCGACATGAGAGCCCTCCGATGTGGGCGGGTTGACGTTACAGTCATCGTGCCATAGCTTGCGGTGGGTCAAGCGGAAGGTCAGGCGCCTCGGCGAGACTCCGGCCGCGAGGCGCTCCGTATAATCCGCCCGCGAATCAAGGGTTTATGCATCTACTTACGCTCGGGCTCAACCACCAGACCGCGCCGCTTGCGCTGCGCGAGCGGGTGGCGTTCGTGCCCGAGGAAGTGGGCGGGACCATCGCCCGCCTGCGCGAGCGGATGGCCGACCGCAGCAACGGCCGGTTGACCGAGGCGGCAATCGTCTCGACCTGCAACCGCACCGAGCTTTACTGCGCGGTGGAGCAGCCGCAGGCGGCAGGCCCGGCGCTCACCGATTTCGTTACCGAGGAGAAGCGCCTCGACAGCGACGAGTTCCGCCGCTCCGCCTACCTTCTGCCGCAGGCCGACGCCGTGCGCCACGCCTTCCGCGTGGCCAGCGGACTGGATTCGATGGTCCTCGGCGAGCCGCAGATCCTCGGCCAGATGAAACAGGCCGAGCGGTTGTCGCGCGAGGCCGGCGGCCTCGGACTGTTGCTGAATCACCTCTTCCAGCGCACCTTCGCGGTCGCCAAGGAAGTGCGCTCGAGCACCGAGATCGGCGCCCACTCGGTGTCGATGGCGGCGGCCGCAGTGCGTGTCGCGGAAAGCATCTTCGGCGAGCTCGCCGGCAGCGAAGTGCTGCTGGTCGGCGCCGGCGAGATGATCGAACTGACCGCCACGCACATTGCCGCGCGGCGGCCGAAGGCGATCACCGTGGCCAACCGCACGATCGAGCGCGCGGAGAGCCTCGCGCACCGGTTCCAGGGCGAGGCGATGCGTCTCGCGGAACTGCCGGAACGACTGGCCCGCTTCGACATCGTCGTTTCGTGCACCGCCAGCACGCTGCCGATCATCGGCCTGGGGATGGTCGAACGCGCGGTGAAGAGCCGGCGCCACCGGCCGATGTTCATCGTCGACCTGGCGGTGCCGCGCGACGTGGAGCAGGAAGTGGCCCGGCTCGAGGACGTCTACGTCTACACCGTCGACGAACTCGGCAAGATCGTCGCCACCGGCACCGAGAACCGGCACGCCGCCGTGGCCCAGGCCGAGGCGATCATCGAAACCCGTGTGCGCGACTTCGACGCCTGGATCCGCAGCCGCGCCGCGGTGCCGGTGATCCAGGGACTGCGCAGCCGCGCCGAGAACCTGAGCGCAAACGAAATCGAGCGCGCCAAGAAACTGCTGGCGCGCGGCGAGTCGCCGGAGGCAGTGATCGAGCAGCTCGCGCAGGCGCTGACCAACAAGTTTCTGCATGCTCCCGTGTCAGCGCTGCACCACGCCGCCGGCCAGGACGAAGCCTCGCGCGCGCAGCTTGTTGCGCTGCTGTCGCGCTTTTATTCCCATCCCGAGCATTAGCTGGCCGTGCGCGGGCCGGGTGCCGGCTGCGCCGGCGCGCGGCCGTCGCCGTTGCCGATCCCAAGCCGATGAAACCTTCGATGCACAGCAAGCTCGCCCAACTGGCGAAG
>JAHEDN010000196.1 GCA_024641225.1 Burkholderiales bacterium
GTCCCAACTGGTGATCTCATGCACGGCCTCGTAGCGGATGATGCGCTCCAGTACCGCGGCTGGCGTGTTCCAGTCGATGCGCTTCAGTTCGAGGAACCCCCGGTTGAACCAGGACGAGAACAGGTGCTGGAAGTCGGCATCCACGGTCTCGAGTTCGGGATGAACCACTGCGGCGGCGAGCACGTCCTCGCGCATCCGCACCAGCCGCTCCGTGCCGCCTGGCGCAAGATTCAATCGGCGGATCAGTTCCTGCCGCCGAGGTTCGGCCGCGGTATGCAGGGCAAGGCCGTTGGCCGTCGAAGGGTCATTTCGATAGCGATCGATCGCGCGCTCGAGCCGTGCGCGGTCGGCGTCGAAGTGGCTGGCGAGTTTGAGGAGGAAATCGATGCGCTCCTCCGTATGGCGCGATTTATAAGCGGCGAGCAGTTCGCCGGCCAACGCGACTCCCGAGGCTTCGCCGCGTTCGGAGAGCAGCGCCTCGGCGAGTTCGGCAAGGTCCGGCGTGTTCGTCCGACCGACCAGCCGTATCATCTTGTCGATCAGTCCGGCGCTCGACGAACTGCCTGGCGGTGCGGACTTGCTTTCCTTGGCCATGTCGCTCCCTCGCCGGTTGGCGATTACACGCTGGCCAGCGTGTCGGCCACTGTCGGCCACGTCAAGCGCACCTTCAGTTCCCTCTCGCGGCGCGTCCCGGCGACACGCCGCGACTCGCTCATGAACGAGTACATCATCGGGCTGACCGACGCGCGCAGTTGATTGCGCGCCAATCGCGGCGGCCGCGGCAGCCCGAAATGGTCGGCCACCAGGTCGAAGTACTCGCCCATCTTCATCTGCGAGCGGTCAACGGCGTTGTAGACGCGGCAGCGGCTGCCTCGAAAGAGCGCCGCGATGCAGATGCGTGCCAGGTCGTCGGCGTGGATGTGGTTGGTGAAGACGTCATCGTCGGGCGCGAGCGCCGGCGTGCCGTTGCGCAGCCGGTCGAGTGGCAGTCGATCATGCGCGTAGATACCGGGCACGCGCAGCACGCAGCCGTGGGCGGCGCGCACGGCCGCCTCGGCGTCGAGTCGCCGCCAGGCGCGCGGGTTCATGGGCTCTGGCGGGGTGGCTTCGTCGACGAGAGCGCCGCGCCGGTCGCCGTATACGCCGGTCGTGCTCACGTACACGAGGTGGTCTGGTCGTTGGCGCAGCGCGGCGAGCAGTGCACGTGTGCGCGGGTCACGGCGGGCGGAGGTCTGCGGGGGCGGTGCCAGGTGGATCACGTGGCGGCGAAAGCCCGCCAGCCGCGACAGCGAGCGGCGGCGGTCGAGGTTGCCGACGATGGGCACCGTGCCCGCCGCGCGCAACAGCGGCACGCGCTCGGCGGACGAAGTCAGCGCGACGATGCGAAATCGCCTGGCGAGCCGTGCGACAATCCGGCCGCCGATGTCGCCGCAGCCGACGATCAGCAGCAGCGGCCGACCGAGGCGCGAACGCCTGCGCGGGGTGTGTTCGACATGCGCGGGCGTTGCTTTCTTCATCCCCGCATTCTATGAGTTGCAAGGTCACCGTCCGCCCGTCGGGCCGCGAATTCACGGTCGAGGGCGATGAAACCATTCTCGCCGCCGCACTGCGCAGCGGCGTCGGCCTGCCCTACGGCTGCAAGAACGGCGCCTGCGGCACGTGCAAGGCGAAGGGCCTCGAGGGCCGCTGGGCGCAGGGCCCGCACTCGACCTCTGCGCTCACCAGCGAGGAACAAAGCCAGGGCAAGCTGCTCGTGTGCTGCAGCAGGCCGGAAACGGACGTGGTGATCGAGGCGCGCGAGCTTTCGGGCTTCGGTGACATCCCGATCCGGAAGATGCCGTGCAGGATCGCCTCGATCGAGCGGGCGGCACCTGACGTGGCGATCGTCTCGCTGCAACTGCCGGCGAGCGAGCGGCTGCAGTTCCGGGCCGGCCAGTACCTCGAGTTCATCCTCAGGGACGGCTCGCGGCGCAGCTACTCGATGGCCACCGCGCCACATGCGGACGAGAAGATCACGCTGCACGTCCGCCACATGCCGGGAGGTCTGTTCACCGACGCACTGTTCGGCGTGACCCAACCGACGGTCAAGGAGCGCGACATCCTGCGCATCGAGGCGCCGCTGGGCACGTTTTTCCTGCGCGAGGACAACTCGCGGCCGATCGTGCTGCTGGCCAGCGGTACGGGATTTGCGCCGATCAAGGCGATCGCCGAGCACATCTTCCACAAGCGCCTGAATCGCGACGAGGCCGAGCGGCCGGCGCGACCGGTGCACCTGTACTGGGGCTGTCGCGCCAGAGGCGATCTGTACATGCCCGAGCTGCCCGAGCAGTGGGTGCGCGAGCAGCCCAACTTCACCTATGTCCCGGTGCTTTCAGATGCCCTGCCGGAGGATCGCTGGACCGGCCGCACCGGCCTCGTGCACCGCGCGGTGATGGACGACCTGCCTGACCTGTCCGCCTACCAGGTCTATGCCTGCGGCGCTCCCGTGATGGTCGAAGCGGCCAAAAGGGACTTCACGCAACACTGCGGCCTGCCCGAGGACCAGTTCTTTGCCGATGCCTTCACATCGCAAGCCGACCTCGCATAAACTCCGGCACATGCTGACTGTTCTCGTTCGACGCGCGCGACGTACTGCGGAACCCCGCAGGAGTCCCTGCGCGCCCTGAACGAGCTGTTTGCCCCGGCACTGCAAGCGTGCCGGAACCAGAAAGGGCCGCGGACTCCGCGGCCCTTTTTTGTTTGCTGCAAAGGGAGCCGACCATGAAGATCGACGCATACGAAACCGACGCCCTGATGGATGTCGCCGCGCGGCCGCGGCTGGTTTTTGTCCAGGGGGAAGGCTCCTGGCTGATCGATCATCGTGGCAAGCGATACCTGGACTTCGTGCAGGGCTGGGCCGTGAATTCGCTCGGCCACTGCCCCCCCGAGATCGCCGCGGCGCTGGCCGCGCAGGCGCAACGCCTGGTTTCGCCGAGCCCGGCGTTCTTCAACGATGCCGCGCTGGGCTTGGCGCAACGTCTGGCGCGGCTGTCGGGCCTGGACCGCGTGTTTCCTGTTTCGAGCGGCGGTGAGGCCAACGAAGGCGCGGTCAAGCTCGCGCGCAAGTGGGGCCAGTTGCACAGGGACGGCGCCTTCGAGGTCATCACGTTTGCCGACGGCTTCCACGGACGAACGCTGGCGACGATGGCCGCCAGCGGCAAGGCCGGCTGGGAAAAGCTATTCGAGCCCAAGGTCCCCGGGTTTCCGAAAGCGCCGCTCAACGACATCGATGCGGTGTGTGAGCTGATCGGGCCGCGCACGGCCGCAGTGATGCTGGAGCCGATCCAGGGCGAAGCCGGCGTGGTACCGGCCACGGTCGAGTTCCTGCAGGCGCTGCGTGCGTTGTGCGACGAACATAGCCTGCTGCTGATCCTGGACGAGGTGCAGACCGGCGTGGGGCGCACGGGCAGCCTGTTCGCCTTCGAGCAGGCGGATGTGGTCCCCGACGTGATGGCGCTGGGCAAGGGTCTCGGCGGCGGCGTGCCGCTGGCGGCGTTACTGGCGAAGGAGAAGGCCGCCTGCTTCGCACACGGGGAACAGGGCGGCACCTATTGCGGCAACCCGCTGATGGCCGCTGTCGGCAGCGCCGTGCTCGACACGGTGGCGCAGCCGCAGTTCCTGGCGGGCGTTCGCGAGCGCGGCGCACATCTGCAGCAGCACCTTCAGCGTCTGAGTGAGCGACATCAACTGGCGGGCGAGCGCGGCAGCGGGTTGCTGCGTGCGCTCGACCTCGGCCGGCCGATCGGTGGCGCCCTGGTCGAGGCAGCGCGCGAACTGCAGCCGGAAGGCCTGCTGCTGAATTCGCCGCGCCCGCACCTGCTGCGCTTCATGCCGGCGCTGAACGTACCGTTCGAGGACGTCGACCGCATGGCGGCACAACTCGACGGCCTGCTGGCGAAGGCGCGCTGATACGGTCGGGGCACAGGGGCACAATCGCAACCGCGCCGCGCGGGACAGCGCGGTCCATGGGGAGAACATGATGAGCAAGCCGACCATCTACATCGATGGCGAACACGGGACCACCGGGCTGGAGATCCGCGAGCGGCTGGCGGCGCGCACCGACATCGAACTGGCGAGCCTGCCGCGCGAACGGGCCAAGGACGCTGCGGCGAAGCGCGAGATCGTCAACGAGGTCGACCTGGTGATCCTGTGCCTGCCCGACGACGCGGCGCGCGAGACCGTGGCGCTGATCCACAACGACCGCACGAGAGTCATCGATGCGAGTACCGCGCACCGCACGGCGGCAGGCTGGGTCTTCGGTTTTCCCGAACTGACCAAGACGCAGCGTGCGGCGATCGCGCAGTCGCACCGCGTATCGAATCCGGGCTGCTATCCGACCGGATTCCTGTCGCTCGTTCGTCCGCTGCGCGAAAGGGACCTGATCACGGCCGCAGCTCCGCTGACCGTCCACGCGGTGTCCGGTTACTCCGGCGGTGGCCGCAAGATGATCGAGAGCTTCGAGCAGCCGAGCCCCGGCGCGCGCCCGCAGAGCTTCGGTGCCTACGGCCTGACGCTGAAGCACAAGCATGTCGACGAGATGCAGAAGCACGCGCTGCTCGATCATGCGCCGCTCTTTGCGCCGGCGGTCGGCTACTTCCGCCGCGGCATGCTGGTGCACGTGCCGCTGCAACTGGCCGCGCTGCCGCGAGCCGCGAGCGGAGCCGACCTTCACGCTGCGCTGGCCGAACACTATGCCGGCGAACGCTTTGTCACCGTCCGGGCACTGAATGACGGCACGGCACTGCGCGAAGGCACGTTCCTCGAACCGGAGGCACTGAACGGCACAAACCGGCTCGAACTGTTTATTTTCGCCAACGACGCCGCGCGGCAGGCGCTGCTGGTGGCACGGCTCGACAACCTGGGCAAGGGCGCGAGCGGCGCAGCGGTCCAGAACCTCAACCTGATGCTCGGCCTGCCCGAGGATGCGGGGCTGCAATGACGATATACCAGCCGCCACATTTCGCGGTTGCCGAGCAGGCGACACTGCTGGCGCTGATGCGCGCGCATCCGCTGGCCATGCTGGTTTCGGTCGCCGGCGGCGAACCCGCCTTCACGCACCTGCCGCTCGAGGTCGAGGAGCGCGCCGACGGACTGCGCCTGCTCGGCCATGTGGCGCGTGCCAATCCGCACTGGTCGCAATGGGGCGACGGCACGTCGGCCACCGCGATCTTTCGCGGGCCGGACGGCTACGTCTCGCCGCGCTGGTATTCGACACGCGAGGCAGTGCCGACCTGGAACTACATCGTCGTGCATGCATCGGGTCGCATCGGAATCACGCACGAGAGCGAGGCCAAGGAGCACATCCTGAAGGCGCTGATCGACCGGCACGACGCGGCGTACCGCGCCCAGTGGGACGAACTGGGCGAGGAATTCCGCGAGAAGATGAAACGCGGCATCGTCGGGGTGTCGATCGACGTCGAGCTCCTCGAAGGCAAGTTCAAGCTGAGCCAGAATCGGCCGGCGCAGGATCGCCGGCGCGTGCTCGCCGAGATGGACGCGGCAGGCGCCGGCGCGCGTCTGCTCGCCGACTGGATGCAGCGGCTCGGCATCGGCACCGACGACTGATCGCTGTGCCGTCGGTGCCTGACGACGCCTGTGCAGCCGGCGCGGGTGCGGCTACCCGGGAGGCGCAACGGTGCCGGCGGATGCGCTGCGCCGCGCGATCCTTGATCTGCCTCAGCGCGTCAGCCTGCTGCGGCGGAACAGCGGATTCCCGCCCCGGGTACGATCGGCGCCGACGATCATTGCAATGAAGTGCCAATCATCAGGAGGGATAAATGACGAC
>JAHEDN010000197.1 GCA_024641225.1 Burkholderiales bacterium
GTCTACGGCGCCGACCTGCCGGCGGATCTCGTCAAGGGCGGGCTGGCGGTCAGCGGCATCTACGACCTCGAGCCGCTGCTGCACGCGCCGTTCATCCAGGCCGACCTGAAGCTCACGGCCAAGCGCGCGCGGCTGCTGTCACCGGTGCACCTGCCGCCGGCCACCGACCGGCCGCTGTACACGGCGGTGGGCGCTCTGGAGTCGAGCGAGTTCAGGCGGCAGACGGCGCTGATCGGCAAGGCATGGCCGCGCAACGTGGTACGCAACATCCCGATGCCGAAACTGCACCACCTGAACGTGATCGACGAGCTGGCCAACCCGGCCAGCCCGCTGTTCGACGCGGCGCTGGAGCTGACGCGACGCTGACGGGCGACGTCGAAGCGGTCTCAGCTCCGCAATAGCGGGGATCCGGCGAAATTCGCTGCGGAGAGACCGCGCTCCCGCTGCCGCGGGAACGAAACGCTAGCCGTCAGATCGCGCTTTCGCCGGTTTCGCCGGTGCGGATGCGGACCACCTGCTCGACCGGGCAGACGAAGATCTTGCCGTCGCCGATCTTGCCGGTGCGCGCGGCCTTGGTGATCGCCTCGATGGCGCGCTCGACCAGCGCGTCAGGCACCGCCGCGTCGACCTTGACCTTGGGCAGGAAGTCGACGACGTACTCGGCACCGCGATACAGCTCGGTGTGGCCCTTCTGCCGGCCAAAGCCCTTGACCTCGGTGACGGTGAGCCCGGTGACGCCAGTATCAGCCAGCGCCTCGCGCACCTCGTCGAGCTTGAACGGCTTGATGATCGCGGTGATCAGTTTCATTCTCCCCTCCGGCTTGCTTCTGATTCGGGGCCGATTGTAGTGGCAGGCGCGGGCCCGGCTAAGGGGCGATCTCTTCGCGGAACTTGTTGGTGATCGGGTAGCGCCAGTCGCGCCCGAAACCCCGGTGCGTGACGCGGATGCCGACCGGCGCCTGGCGCCGTTTGTACTCGCTGATGCGGATCAGCCGCACCACGCGGTTGACGTCGGCGGCGGAATAGCCGGCGGCGACGATCTCCGGCAGGCTGGCGCCCTCCTCCATGTACAGCTCGATGATGCCGTCGAGGATTTCGTAGGGCGGGAGCGAGTCCTGGTCGGTCTGGCCCGGCCGCAGTTCGGCGCTCGGCGGGCGGGTGATGATCCGCTCCGGAATCACCTCCGAGAGCGAGTTGCGGTAGCGCGCCAGCCGGTACACGAGCGTCTTGCGGATGTCGCGGATCACGGCGAAGCCGCCGGCCATGTCGCCGTACAGCGTGCAGTAGCCGACCGCCATCTCGCTCTTGTTGCCGGTGGTGAGCACGATCGAACCGTATTTGTTGGTCAGCGCCATCAGCAGCGTGCCGCGGATGCGCGCCTGGATGTTCTCCTCGGTCGTGTCCCACGGCAGGCCACGGAACTCACGCGCCAGCGTGGCGAGAAAGCTGTCGAAGACCGGCTTGATCGGCAGTTCCTCGTAGCGCACGTTCAGCCGCTCGACCATCGCGCGCGAGTCGATCCACGAGATGTCGGCGGTGAACTGCGACGGCATCATCACCGCGCGCACGCGGTCCGGGCCCAACGCGTCGACCGCTATGGCCAGCGTCAGCGCCGAGTCGATGCCGCCCGACAGCCCGATCACCGCGCCGGGAAAGCCGTTCTTGCCGAGGTAGTCGCGCACGCCGAGGCGCAGCGCGCCGTAGGCCTGGTGCTCGAGCGATCCCGGCTCGGCGCGTTCGCCGGCCTGCGGCACGCCGTCGATGAAGTGCGCCAGCAGCAGGTGCTCCTCGAACTGCGGCGCCATGCAGGCGAGCGTGCCTGCGGCGTCGAGCACGAACGAGGCGCCGTCGAACACCAGTTCGTCCTGGCCGCCGACCAGGTTCGCGTAGACGAGCGGCAGGCCGGCGCGCGAAACGTTCTCGCGCATCTTGTCGAGCCGCTGCGCCGTCTTGCCCAGGTGATATGGCGAGCCGTTGGGCACCAGCAGGACCTGCGCGCCGGCGGCACGCGCCGCCTCCGGCGCGTACGGATACCAGGTGTCCTCACAGATGTTGATCGCGAAGCGCGTGCCCTTGACCTCGAACACGAACGGCCGGTTGTCCGGCGTGAAGTAGCGCTGCTCGTCGAAGACGTCGTAGTTGGGCAGGTCGTGCTTGCAATAGCTGCCGCCGACCATGCCGCCGTGCAGCAGCGAGGCGGCGTTGAAGCGCCGCCCCTCGCGCGCCAGCGGATGGCCGACGATCACGCGCAGCTCCGCAAACTGCAGCAGCTGCGCGGCGAGCGCGGCGAGTGCCGCGTCGACCGCCCCGTAGAATGCGCGCCGCAGCAGCAGGTCTTCCGGCGGATAGCCGGTCAGCGACAGTTCCGGGGTGAGCAGGATGTCGGCGCGCGCTGCGGCCGCGCGCCGCGCCGCATCGACGATCCGCCTGCTGTTGCCTTCCAAATCGCCGACCGTGCAGTTGATCTGCGCGACGGCAACGCTGACCTGCGAACTCATCGATTCGACTGTTTGCCTTGGCCAAAGATTATTGCACGCAGGTCGTCGACGATCCGGCGCTCATCGATCGCGGCGCGTGGAACGCGCTCGTCGATGCCGACGCCGAGGCCAACCCGTTTCTCCGCCATGAGTACCTCACGGCGCTGACGGCGAGCGGCGCCGCCGCGGCGCCGAGCGGCTGGCATCCGCAGTTCCTGCTGCTCACGCGCGGCGACGAACTCGCCGCTGCGGCGCCGCTGTACGCCAAGGATCACTCGTACGGCGAATACGTTTTCGACTGGTCGTGGGCGGAGGCGTATCAGCGGCACGGGCTCGACTACTACCCGAAGTGGCTGGTGGCGGTGCCGTTCACGCCGGTGCCCGGCACGCGGCTGCTGGCCCGAGATGACAACGCTCGCACCGCGCTGGCAGGCGCGCTGATGACGCACGCGAAAGCGAGCGGGCTGTCGTCGCTGCACGTGCTGCTGCCGCCGCCGCGCGACATCGACGCGCTGGCCGGTGCCGGCATGGTCATCCGCGATGGCGTGCAGTTCCACTGGCGCAACGCCGGCTACGCGGACTTCGACGAGTTCCTCGCGCAGCTGGCACAGCCGAAGCGCAAGAAAATCCGCGCCGAGCGGCGCAAGGTCGCGGACGCGGGCGTTACGCTCGTGCGCCGCGTGGGCCGCGATATCACCGAGGCGGACTGGCGCTTTCTCTTCCGCTGCTACCTGGCCACCTACCGCGCGCACTTCTCGTCGCCGTACCTGAACGCGGATTTCTTCCTGCGCATCGCCGAGTCGATGCCGGAGCATCTGATGCTGGTGATCGCGCGACGCGGCGATCGGCCGATCGCCGCGTCGCTCGGGGTGTTCGACGGGCCAGGGAAAGAATCGCGGCTGTACGGCCGCTACTGGGGCGCGGTCGAGCCGGTCGACTGCCTGCACTTCGAGTGCTGCTACTACCAGATGATCGAGTTCGCGATCGAGCGCAGGCTGGCCTGGTTCGAGGGCGGCGCACAGGGCGCGCACAAGCTGGCGCGCGGCCTGGACCCGGTGCCGACGCGCTCCGCGCACTGGCTGGCACACCCGGCGATGATGGAGGCGGTGGCGCGCTACGTCGACCGCGAGCGCCTGGGCATGTCAGAGGCGATCGACGAGCTGAACGAGCACCGGGCGTTCAGGCAGCCCGCCAGCGGCGCGGAAGCGGACAGCTAGCTGGCGCCACGCACGAGCGCGGCCACGCCGATTGCGATGAACACGGCGCCGACCAAGCGAGCGGCCATATCGGTCTCGCGCAACAACGTGCCGCCGAGAAGCGCCGCGAAGAGCATCGACATCTCCCGCGCCGGTGCCACGGCGCTCACCGGAGCACGCTGCATCGCGAACAACGCAAGCACGTAACCTGCGGGGCCGAGCACGGCGACGGTCAGCGCAGCGCGCCATTGGGTCCGCCACAGCGCCGGCAGTGTCTGGCGCTCGCGCCACAGCAGCGGCGCGAGCAAGGGCAGCCGCAGCAGGTTGCCGAAGTAGTCGACCAGGATCGGCGACAGCAGCAGCACCTTGACCGCAAAACTGTCCACGAGCGTGTAGCAGGCGATCTGCACCCCGGTGGCCGCGCCCCAGCCGATGCCGAGCCGCACGCGCCGTTGTGACGTCGGATCCCGGGCCGCGCGAAACAGCCCCGGCCCGCCTGCGATCAGGAACACGCCAGCGATGATGGCCAGCACGCCGAGCGCGCCGAGCGCGGAAAGACGCTCGCCGAACAGCAGCAGCGCGCACAGCGCGGCGAGCAGCGGCGCGGTGCCGCGCGCCACCGGATAGACAACAGTGAGATCCGCCGCGCGATAGCCGCGCAGCAATGTGACGAAGTAGCTGACGTGGATCAGCGCGCTCGCCGCAACGATGCCCCACTCGGCGACGCCCCACTCGCCGACGACACTCCAGCCGATCCACAGCGCGATCGGCAGCCACAGGGCGCTGGCCAGCGTCGCCGTGAACAGCGCAAACCGCATGTCCCCGCCCGCGCCTTTCGCCGCAACGTTCCATACCGCGTGGCACAGCGCGGCTGCGACCACGAGCGCGAGGGCGGTGCCGTCCATGGGCGATCACGACCAGGGCGCACGGCGCGGCGGCGCAAGCACCGAGCGCACCGTCGGCGCCCTTCAGAACGCCGGCTTCGGCGATGCCTGCTTGTAGGCGCCGACCGCGGCCATGATCTCGCGGCAAGCCTCTTCGGGACCTTCCCAGCCGACGATCTTGACCCACTTGCCGGGCTCGAGGTCCTTGTAGTGCTCGAAGAAGTGCGTGATCTGCGCGATGCGCTCGGGGGAAATGTCGTCGACCTTGCGCCAGTGCTTGTACCAGGGCAGGCACTTGTCGATCGGCACCGCAAGCAGCTTGGAGTCGCCGCCTCCTTCGTCCTCCATCTTCAGCACGCCGAGCGGCCGGCAGCGAACCACGACGCCGAACTGCAGCGGGAACGGCGTGATCACCAGCACGTCGACCGGATCGCCGTCGTCGGCAATCGTGTGCGGGATGTAGCCGTAGTTGCACGGATAGTGCATCGACGTGCCGATGAAGCGGTCGACGAACAGTGCGCCGGAGGCCTTGTCGACCTCGTACTTGATCGGGTCGGAATGGGCGGGAATCTCGATGACGACATTGAAGTCGTCGGGCAACGACATTCCGGACGGAACGAGATCAAGGCTCATGGCGGGCGTCCTGTGAGGTCGCGCGCAGTTTAAGCGAGCGCATCCGGTTGAGGCCGACACGAGCGGCGCCGATAATGGCCCGCAGGATCGATCACGAGGGAGACGACGATGGACGGCGGATGGCAGGCCACCGAGGGCCGCAGTCACTTCATCGGCAACCGCTGGGCCGTGGCGGCCGGCGGCGAGTCGCTGCCGGTGATCGATCCATCGACGGGGCAGCCGTTCGCGCGCATCGCCCGCGGCAACGCGGCCGACATCGACGCGGCGGTGCGCGCTGCGCGGCGCGCATTCGGCGAGGCCGGCGAGGGCCCGTGGGGCATGCACAGCGGCGCCGAGCGCGGCCGGCTGCTGGCGAAGCTGGCGCGGCGCGCGCTCGAGTGCGCGGAGGAACTGGCGCAGCTCGAATCGCGCACCACCGGCAAGCCGCTCAGGCAGGGCCGCGCCGATGCACAGGCGCTGGCCCGCTACTTCGAGTACTACGCCGGCGCCGCCGACAAGCTGCATGGCGAGACGCTGCCGTACAGCGCGGGCATGACGGTGCTGACGCTGCGCGAGCCGCACGGCGTCACCGGGCACATCATTCCGTGGAACTACCCGCTGCAGATCTTCGGCCGCAGCGTTG
>JAHEDN010000198.1 GCA_024641225.1 Burkholderiales bacterium
TTGAAACGGCGCTGCGGACGTGGCGTGATGACGAGCGATTTCTTCGCGGCAAACTCGTGCATCGGGAAGAACAGCGGGATCAGCGCCTGGTCGCTCATCGCCGCGTTCACCGCCCGCGCCACCTTCTCCTGCCGCGCCTCGTCGTTCATCTCGCGCAGCGTCTCGTCGACCAGCGCGTCGACCAGCGGATTCGAGTAGCGGGTCCGGTTCGCGGTGCCGTAGCCCTTCTCCCGCGTGAACGTGGCCACCAGCGCGCGCGTGCTGTTGATGCCGTCCTCGGCGCCGTACTGCGCGCAGAACGCGCTGAACTCCTGCTTGCTGGCGCGCGAGAAGAACACCGCGCCGGGCAGCGTCTCGACGTCGACCTTCAGCCCGAGCCGGCTCCACATCTGGCCGACGCCCTGCGCCACCGACGAGTCGTTCGGATAGCGGTCGGAGGTCGCGGTCAGCACGATGCGAAAACCGTCGCCCCAGCCCGCTTCCCTGAGCAGTGCCTGCGCGCGCGGCAGGTCGAATGGGTCCGGCGCCAAAGACTTGTGCGTTCCCGGAAACTGCGCGGGCAGCAACTGGCCGGCGGCGATCGCCGAGCCTTCCATCACCTTCCTGACGATCAGGTCGCGGTTGATCGCCAGCGACAGCGCTTTGCGCACCCGGGCATCCTTCAGCGGGTTCTTGCCGAGTGGCTTGCCGTCCTTGGCGGTGACGCCGGGCGATTCGTCGCGCGCCGAGTCGAGCGCGATGTACTGCACGATGGAGGCCGGGCCGCGAAACAGCGCGAACTTGTTGTCGCGCTTGAGACGCTCGATGTCCTGGATCGGCACCGCGTCGATCGCGTCGACCTCCCCCGTCAGCAGCGCCGCCAGCCTTGGCGCGTCCTTGCCGATCACGCGCTCGGTGACCTTGGCCCAGGTCGGCTTGCCACCCCAGTACTTGTCATTGCGCTCGACCACCAGCCGGTCGCCGTTGACCCAGCTCACCAGCCTGTACGGCCCGGTGCCGACGGCGGCCTTGCCGGAGTTGAAGTCGGCGGTGGTCGCGCCGGCCGCGGCCTTCGACGAGATGATGAACACGTTCGACAGGTCCTGCAGCAGCTGCGGACTCGGCGCCTTGGTGCGCACGAGGATCGTGTGATCGTCGACGCGGGTGATCCTGTCGATGCCGCGCGTGAACTGGGCGAACGAGTTCGGCGAGTTCGGCACGTTGGGCACGCGATCGACCGTGAAGATCACGTCGGCGGCAGTGAACGGCGAGCCGTCGTGGAACGTGACCCCCTTGCGCAGCTTGAACTCCATCGACAGGTCGTCGATGCGCCGCCACGATTCGGCCAGCGCGGGCTTCAGGACGAGCTTGTCGTCGTAGTCGACCAGCTTCTCGTACAGGTACTGGTGCGAAGAGCCGGTCGGGAAAGCGGCGAAGAAGTGCGGATCGAGCGTGTTCAGCTCGAGCTTGGTGCCGAGCGTGAGTTCCTGCGCCGGCGCGGGCGCCGCCAGCAGCGCGGCAGAGGCAAGGGCGGCCATGGCCAGGCCGGAGCGCAGGCGACGAAGCATCGTGGTCAACCCGTTGGATGGTGGCGCGGCGGGATGCCGTGCGCGGTTCGGCGACAATAAACGAAGCGCAGGCGGAGCGGTCCGCCCGCATCAAAAGAAGACGACACCCATGGCCGGCCCGCGCATCGCCCTTGGCGCCTTCATGCTGGAATCCAACGCGCACTCGCCGGTGGCCACGCGCGAGGAGTTCGCCGCCAACTACGCGCTGGCCGGCGCCGACATGCAGGCCGACTGGCAGAGCGCGCACCCGCGCTGCCCGGTGACGCTGTCGGGGTTCGTCGACGCGATGAACGCCGCGGGCGACTGGACACCGCTGCCACTGCTGGGCGCCTCGGTCGGCGCCAGCGGGCCAGTGGAGCACGGCTATTTCCTCGAAGTCGCCGACGGGCTCGAGTCGCGTCTGCGCGCCGCGCTGCCGGTCGACGGCGTGTACCTGTCGCTGCACGGCGCGGCGATCGGCACGCAGGAGGTCGACCCCGACGGCGTGATCCTCGAGCGCGTGCGCCGCGTGGTCGGCCCCGACGTGCCGGTGTTTGCCACGCTCGACCTGCACGCCAACGTCTCGGAGAACATGGTGTGCGAATCGAGCCTGCTGGTTGCCTACCGCACCAATCCGCACGTCGACATGGCCGAGCGCGGCGCCGAGTGCGCGCGACTGATGCGCGAGTGCCTGGCCGGCGCCAGGCCGACGGCGGCGTTCGTCAAGCTGCCGCTGATTCCGCCCTCGGTGACGCAGAACACCAAGTCCGGGCCTTACGCGGACATCCTCGCGTTCGGCCAGTCGCGCATCGATGCGCGGGTGATGAACGTGTCGATCTCGAGCGGCTTTTCGCTCGGCGATACACCGAAGAACGGCATGAGCGTGGTGGTCACCACGCGCAACGACGCGGCGCTGGCGCGACGGCTGGCGCGCGAGATCGCAGTGAAGGCCTGGGACGACCGGCACCGCTACGTGCCGACGCTGACCTCGCTCGCCGACGCCACCGCGATGGCACTTGCCTGCGGGCGCGACGCGTCGCGCCCGGCACTGCTGTTCGCCGACGTCGCCGACAACCCCGGCGGCGGCGGGCGCGGCAACACGGTATGGATCCTGAAGTCGTTCGTCGAGACCGGCGTGCAGGGCGCGCTGCTCGGCATCTTCTTCGATCCGCCGCTGGCAGCCGAGGCGCACGCGCGCGGGACAGGCGCAACGTTCCTCGCCCGCTTCAACCGCGACGAGACCAATCCGCTGTCGGGCCGCTTCGAGAGCGAGGCGACCGTCGAGGCGCTGCATGAGGGCACGATCATCGGACGGCGCGGCATCTCGGCGGGCCACACGATCGTTCTCGGCCCGATGGCGCTGCTGCGGGTGGGTGGCGTGCGCGTGGTCGTGGTCAGCGTGCGCCAGCAGTGCAAGGACACGGCGATGTTCGAGGAACTTGGACTCGACATCGGCGCCGCGCGCAGCGTGATCGTCAAGTCGCGCGGGCATTTTCGCGCCGCCTTCGACCTGCACTTCCCCGACGAGCGCATCGTCGAGGTCGACGCTCCGGGACTGACCACGCCGGTGCTGTCGCGCGTGCCGTTCCGCGACGTGCCGCGGCCGATCTATCCGCTCGACCCGGACATGCAGTGGTCGCCTCCCGCGTAAAGCGGCCCGCTTGGTGCGATCCGGCGGCGGCTTCGCGAGCCTGCGCCAGGCATCGGTCGGGCGCAGCGCCGTGACCTGGCTCGCCGCATACGCCGCTGCCGGCGCGTTCGTCGGCTTCCTCGCCGGCCTGCTCGGCATCGGCGGCGGCATGACGCTGGTGCCGATCCTGTCGGCGCTGTTCTCGGCGCAGGCGCTCGCGCCGGCCTATACGGTGCATCTGGCGCTCGGCACCGCAATGGCGTCGATCGTGTTCACGTCGAGCGCCAGCGTGCGTGCGCACCACCAGCGACGCGCCGTTGACTGGGCCATCGTGCGCAGGCTGGCGCCCGGCATGATCATCGGCTCACTGCTGTCCACGCTCGCCAGCGGCCTCATCGCGCAGCGGGTGCTCGCCCTGACGTTTGCGGCGATCGTCTACGCGGGCGCGCTGCAGATGCTGTTCGGCGGCCGGCCTTCGGCAGCGCGGAGTCTGCCGGGCCCGTCCGCGCTGCTCGGCATCGGTGCGGCGATCGGCGTCGTCTGCGGACTGGTCTCTGCCGGCGGCGCGTTCCTTACGGTGCCCCTGATGCTCTATTGCGGTGTGCCGCTGGTGAGCGCGATCGGCACCGCGGCGGCACTCGGCATTCCGACCGCTGTGATCGGCACCGCCGGCTTCATGGCCAGTGGCTGGCGTATCGACGGACTGCCCGATGCCACGCTGGGTTTCGTGTTTCTGCCGGCACTCGCCGCGCTGGTGGCCGGCAGCGTTCTGACGGCGTCGCTTGGCGCGCGACTGGCGCACCGGCTCCCCGTCATTACGCTGAAGCGGATCTTCGCGCTGCTGCTGTTCGTGCTCGCCACGCGGATGGTGGTTGCCTACACGTAACCATCGGCGGCGGCAGGCGCCGGGCGGGCTTCGCCGCGATGATCGCAGTGCAGCAGGCAGGGACATTCAGACCAGATCAAGAATCGACGCTGCAAAGCGTCTAACCTTTCGCGCACCGGCCATGCCGGTCGATTCGAAAGCGCCGCATGGATCGCGCGGAGACACGCATGACGAAGTCGTACGGCCCGCTGAAGCTGCACGTGCCCGAGCCGCCCGAGCGGCCGGGGCACGAGCCCGATTTCTCCTACCTGCACATCAAGCGCGCCGGCGAGACGCGCCGGCCACCGGTGGAGTCCCTGCCGTCGGCGACCAGCGACCTCGCCTACGGTCTGGTGCGCGTGCTCGACGACGACGGCCGCGCGGTGGGGCCGTGGACGCCCGAGGTCGAACCGCAACTGCTGATCGCCGGACTGCGCGCGATGATGACCACGCGCGTTTACGACGCGCGCATGCTCACGGCGCAGCGGCAGAAGAAGATGTCGTTCTACATGCAGAGCCTCGGCGAGGAGGCGATCTGCATCGGCCAGGCGCTGGCGCTCGAACCCGACGACATGTGTTTCCCCACTTACCGCCAGCAGGGTATCCTGATCGCCCGCGGCTGCAGCCTGGTCGACATGATGTGCCAGCTGTTCTCCAACTCGCACGACCCGATCAAGGGCCGGCAGATGCCGATCCTGCACTCGCACAGGAAACACGGCTTCTTTTCGCTCGCCGGCAACCTCGGCACGCAGTACATCCAGGCGGTCGGCTGGGCGATGGCCTCGGCGATCAAGGGCGGCACGGCGATCGCCAGCGCCTGGATCGGCGACGGCTCGACTGCCGAACCCGACTTCCACAACGCGCTCACGTTTGCCGCCGTGTACCAGGCGCCGGTGATCCTGAACGTGGTCAACAACCAGTGGGCGATCTCGTCGTTCCAGTTCATCGCCGGCGGCGAGGCGACGACTTTCGCCGCGCGCGGCGTGGGCAACGGCATCGCGTCGCTGCGCGTCGACGGCAACGACTTCCTCGCCGTGTACGCGGCGTCGAAGTGGGCCATTGAGCGCGCGCGTCGCGGCCTCGGGCCGACGCTGGTCGAATGGATCACCTACCGCGCCGGCGCGCACTCGACGGCCGACGATCCGACCAAGTACCGGCCGGCCGACGACTGGGCGCGCTTTCCGCTCGGCGACCCCGTCAAGCGGCTCAGGCAGCACCTGGTCTCGATCGGCGCCTGGTCCGACGAGGAGCACGAACGGACGCAGAGAGAAGTCGAGGAGCAGGTGATCACCGCGCAGAAGGAAGCGGAGAGCTACGGCACGCTCGTCACCGGCCCGCATCCGAGCGCGGCGCTGATGTTCGACGACGTCTACAAGGACATGCCGGAACACCTGCGCCGGCAGCGGCAGCAGTTGGGGGTGTGACGATGGCCTCCATGACGATGGTGCAGGCGATCCGCTCGGCGCTCGACGTGATGCTCGGCAGCGACGAGAACGTGGTGATCTTCGGCGAGGATGTCGGCTACTTCGGCGGCGTGTTCCGCTGCACCGAGGGACTGCAGGCGAAGTACGGCGCCTCGCGAGTGTTCGATACGCCGATCGCAGAGGGCGGCATCGTCGGCATTGCGGTCGGCATGGGCGCCTACGGCCTGCGGCCGGTGGCGGAGATCCAGTTCGCCGACTACATGTATCCCGGCTACGACCAGATCGTCTCGGCGGCGGCGCGGCTGCGCTACCGCTCCGCGGGAG
>JAHEDN010000199.1:0-1980 GCA_024641225.1 Burkholderiales bacterium
ACGATCGATTCATTGAAGTCCGGCGACACTCATGACGTCGTGTTCCATGCGCCGTGGTCGGCCGAGCGCGGCGTCGTTCTGCTGTTCACCGGCGAAGACCCTTACTTCGAGTTGCCGGTCGATGCGACTCATCTGGCCGCATGCGGGGCGC
This sequence comes from Burkholderiales bacterium, assembly GCA_024641225.1. Taxonomy (GTDB): domain Bacteria; phylum Pseudomonadota; class Gammaproteobacteria; order Burkholderiales; family Burkholderiaceae_F; genus JADJWR01. The sequence continues at coordinate 152 of JAHEDN010000199.1, forward strand.
GCGCGACACTGGAGGTCGAGATCTCGTGGCCGATGTCGGCCGAGTACCTGCTGTTCGTCGATGAACTGCGCAAGCGCGGTCCGCGCGAAGAGGCGCTGGCGCACGAACTCGAACAGGCGCGCGAGCAGCAGCGGCAGGAGGGGGAGGCGGCGCTGCGCCTCGAGGCCGAGGTCGCGATGGCCCGTGCCGAGGCGGAACGGCAGCGTGCGCGAGCGGCGGAGGCTGAAGCGCGCATCGACGAAGCAAAGGCCGCGGCTGAAGGACTCGAGCGGGAGAAGGGGGACGCGATCCGGGCGCGCAAGGCGCGTGAGACGGACCTGCGGCGCGCGGAACAGGAGGTCGCCTCACTGGCGCACGCGCTCGAGCAAGCCCGTGCGCACATCGACGACGCCCTCGGGCAGCGCGACCTGCTGCGCCAGTGGGCGCTCGATCTCGAGGGATCGCGCTGGACCCGGCTCGGCGCGTGGCTGGCACGTCGGCTGGGCCGCACCGGTAGTCCTCTGCTGCGTAGCGCCGCGTCGCTGCTGCCAGTGCAGCCGCCACCGGCGCTGAACGCGCCGCGCGCGGCCGTCTCGGTTGTCGTCCCCGTGTACCGGGGCTTGGCCGACACGCGGACCTGCCTGGAGTCGGTCCTTCGCAGTGCGTCCAGGGCCCCGTTGCACATCGTCATCGTCAACGACGCCAGCCCGGAGCAGGAAGTCGCTGCCTACCTGCGCGAGGTGGCGGAACGTGATGCACGAGTCGACCTGATCGAGAACTGCGCCAATCTGGGCTTCGTCGCCAGCGCGAACCTCGGCATGCAGCGGCATGGCGACGACGACGTCATCCTGCTGAACAGCGACACCGAGGTGGCGGGCAACTGGATCGATCGCCTGCGCGAGGCCGCCTATCGCGAGCGCAGCATCGCCACGGTCACGCCGTTTTCGAACGCGGCCACGATCTGCAGCTATCCAAGGTTCTGCGTCGATGGCCCGATGCCGGCGGATCTTTCGACGGCCGCGCTCGACCGCTATTTCGCCGCCGAAAACGGGGGCCGGTTGATCGACGTGCCGACCGCCGTCGGCTTCTGCATGTTCATCCGCCGCGACTGTCTCGACGAGGTGGGGCATTTCGATGTCGAACGATTCGGGCGCGGCTACGGCGAGGAGAACGACTTCTGCATGCGCGCCCGGGCCACGGGCTGGCGCCATGTGCTGGCGCTCGACACCTTCGTGCGGCACAGCGGCGGCGTGAGCTTCGGCGACGAAAAGGAGTCTCGAGTGCGGCAGGCGCAGGAACTGCTGGCCGGCGTGCACCCGGACTACGCGCCCTCGGTCGCGCAGCACATCGAGGAGGACCCGGCGCGAACCGCGCGACTGAGGGTCGACCTGGCGCGCATCGGGGCCGGCGGTCTGCCGTCAGTCCTGTTCGTTTCGCACACCGGCGGCGGCGGTACCGAGCGCCACCTGTACGAACTTGCTGGCGCATTGGCCGGGAAAGCCAATGTCTTTCTGCTGCGACCGGTCGGCACCAGCGAGACTGCGCTCGAGTGGCTGCGCAAGGGCGAGGGCTTTCAGCTCGGCTTCCGCCTGCCGCAGGAGTACGACGCACTGCTGCAGGCCTTGCGCGCGCTTGGCGTCGTGCACGTCCACTTCCACCACGCGCGCGGCCATTCGCCGCGGGTCATGGAACTGCCGCTGTCTCTGGGCGTGGCGCACGATTTCACCGCGCACGACTTCTTCGCGGTGTGCCCGCAGGTGACGCTGTCGGACGAGATCGGACGCTATTGCGGAGAGCACGGAGCCGAACAGTGCGGCTACTGCCTCAGTCGACGGCCAGCGCCGGGCGGC
>JAHEDN010000199.1:1990-5752 GCA_024641225.1 Burkholderiales bacterium
CCCGCCACGTGTTCGCGCCGAGCGAGGACGCGATGGCTCGCCTGCACCGCTACTTCCCGTCGATCATGCCGGAACATGCGCCGCACCTCGATCTCGATACCGCGCCAGCAGCGCCGGACCCGCAGCCACTCGCCGGCGCCCGGCCGCTGAGGGTCGTCGTCCTCGGTGCCCTTAGCCAGATCAAGGGCGCCGACCTGCTCGAGGCGACGGCCGCGCTGGCGGCGCAGCGTGGCAGCAGGCTCGAGTTTCACCTGCTCGGCTACGCCTACCGCGAATTGCGCACGCAGCCCGCGGCCCGGCTCGCCGTGCACGGGGAGTACGCGGATCAGGATCTCCCGGGGTTGATCGAGGCGTTGCGGCCCGACGTCGCCTGGTTCCCTGCGCTTTGGCCCGAGACCTACAGCTACACGCTCAGCGCGGCGCTGAATGCGCGCCTGCCGATCGTCGCCGCCGACCTTGGTGCCTTCCCCGAGCGGCTGGCGGGCCGCCCCTGGACATGGGTCTGCCCGTGGTACTGGCTGTCGGAAGAGTGGCTGCAATTCTTCGAGCGCCTGGTGGCCGGGCACTTCGACCGGGCGAGTGCACCGGCTGTTGCCCCGGGACGTCCGGGCGCGGCGCCGCGCTTTTCCTACGCCGATGACTACCTGCGTGGGCTTCGTCCCGCCCGCACCATGGCAACGCTTTCCGCGGCGTTTCTCGAGCGGCATCGCATCGGAGCCGCCCGTGCGGGCTGATCGCAGGCCATGCCCGGCGAGCCACGTTAGCGTGGCGCGGACCGTGTCGCGCACCCGTCCGGAAGAGGCCGGCGCCCGTAGTCGGGCATGGCATCATCGCTGCCTTGCATGGGCTGCGCCCACCACCCACGCGGTCGGCAGACCGCAATTGATTTGACGGGCGGGCGGCGGTTGCCGGCCCGTCGAGTCGCGGAAGATCCATGATCGTTGTCACCGGCGGCGCTGGCTTCATCGGCGCGAATTTCGTTCACCAGTGGCTGGCTGCCGAGCGCGACCCCGTCCTGGTGGTCGACAAGCTCACCTATGCGGGCAACCTCGACAACCTGTCGGGCCTGCGCGGCGATCCGCGGTTTGGCTTCGCACAGGTCGACATCTGCGATCGCGCCGCCGTGGCAGGGCTGCTCGCGGCGCGTCGGCCGCGCGCGCTGGTGCACTTCGCCGCGGAAAGCCACGTCGACCGCTCGATCAGCGGCCCCGGCGAGTTCATCCGCACCAACATCAACGGCACTTTTGAACTGCTGGAGGCGGCGCGCGCGCACTGGTCGGCGCTGGACGGAGGCGACCGCGCGGCCTTCCGCTTCCTGCACGTGTCGACCGACGAGGTCTACGGCTCGCTCGGCGAAGCCGACCCGGCGTTCTCGGAGACTACGGCCTACGCGCCCAACAGCCCGTACGCCGCAAGCAAGGCCGCCTCCGATCACCTGGTTCGTGCCTATCACCACACCTACGGGCTGCCGACGGTCACGACCAACTGCAGCAACAACTACGGGCCGTATCAGTTTCCCGAGAAGCTGATCCCGCTGATGATCCTCAACGCGCTCGAAGGCAAGCCGCTGCCGGTCTACGGCGACGGCGCCAACGTCCGGGACTGGCTGTACGTCGGCGACCACTGCTCCGCGATCCGGCGCACGCTCGGCGCGGGACGCCTCGGTGAGACCTATAACATCGGCGGCAAGAGCGAGATGCGCAATCTCGACGTCGTGCACGCCATCTGCGCCGTGCTCGACGAACTGCGGCCGCGGGCGAAGGGTCGCTACGCGGATCAGATCCGCTTCGTCACCGACCGGCCGGGACACGATCGCCGCTACGCGATCGATCCGCGCAAGATCGAGGGCGAACTGGACTGGCGGCCCGCGCAGACGTTCGAAGCGGGGATCCGCCTGACCGTGCAGTGGTACCTCGACAACACGCAGTGGACCGAGCGGGTCCGCAGCGGCGGCTACCGCGACTGGATTCAGGCGAACTACGGCGAAAGGCTCGGCGAGCAGGCCAGACAATGAACAGGAAAGGCATCATCCTCGCCGGCGGCTCCGGCACCCGGCTGTATCCGGTCACGCAGGTCATCTCCAAGCAACTGCTGCCGATCTACGACAAGCCGATGGTTTATTACCCGCTGAGCACGCTGATGCTGGCGGGCATCCGGGACATCCTCGTCATCTCGACGCCGGCGGACACGCCCCGCTTCCGCGAACTGCTCGGCGACGGCAGCCAGTGGGGAATCCGGCTCGACTATGCCGTGCAACCGAGGCCCGAGGGACTGGCGCAGGCCTTCATCATCGGTCGCGACTTCGTGGGCAGCGAACCCGCGGCGTTGATCCTGGGCGACAACATCTTCTACGGTCACGACCTGGTCGAACAGCTGCGGCGCGCCAACGCCCGCACTGCCGGCGCGACCGTCTTCGCCTACCGGGTCAACGACCCCGAGCGCTACGGTGTCGTCGAGTTCAACGCCGATGGACGCGCAGTGAGCATCGAGGAGAAGCCGAAAGCGCCGCGCTCCAACTATGCGGTCACTGGTCTTTACTTCTACGACAACGGCGTCCTCGACATTGCCGCCGGCATCCGACCGTCGGCGCGCGGCGAACTGGAGATCACCGACGTCAACCAGCGCTATCTCGGCGCCGGCGAGCTGCAGGTGGAGATCATGGGACGCGGCATGGCCTGGCTCGACACCGGCACGCACGAGTCGTTGCTGCAGGCGTCCACGTTCATCGAAACGATCGAGCAGCGACAGGGCCTGAAGGTCGCCTGCCCCGAGGAGATCGCCTACCGCGCGGGCTGGATCAGCGCACAGGAGGTACAGCGGATCGCCGGGCCGTTGCAGAAGAACGGCTACGGGCAGTACCTGCTGGCGATGCTGCGCGAGCCGGCGATGCCTGCGGTGGCCGAGCGGCGATGAAGGCGACGCCGACCGTCCTGCCGGAGGTGCTGCTGCTGGAACCGCGCGTCTTCGGCGACGAGCGCGGCTTCTTTCTGGAAAGCTGGAACGCGCAGACGTTTCGCGAAGCCACCGGGCTGGACGTGACCTTCGTGCAGGACAACCATTCGTACTCGACCCGCAACGTGCTCCGCGGCATCCACTATCAGGTTGTGCGGCCGCAGGGCAAGCTGGTGCGTGTAGTCACCGGCGCGGTGTTCGACGTGGCGGTCGACCTGCGCAGGTCGTCGCCCACTTTCGGCCGCTGGGTCGGCTACGAACTGTCGGCGAAGAACAGGCTGCAGATGTGGATTCCGCCCGGCTTCGGACACGGATTCGTGGTGCTCAGCGACGCAGCCGACTTCCTCTACAAGACCACTGATTACTGGATCGCGCAGCACGATCGCACCGTGAGGTGGAACGACCCGCGGCTCGGTATCGACTGGCCACTGCGGGGCGAGCAGCCCATCCTGGCCGCGAAGGATGCGCAGGCACCGCTGCTCGACGCCGCCGAGACTTTCGCGTGATGTGCCGCAGCGCGTTGCTCCCGACGGGCAATCTGCGTCGGCCGGAACTGCGCATTTCCATGAATGCTGAATGGGCCATCCTCGGACCCGTTCAGGAATCGACCTCCCGATGAGCGCGCATTCGATCCGGATTGCCGTCGTGATCCCCTGCTACAACGAAGCCGTCGCGATCGGACAGGTCGTCACGGGGTTTCGTCAGAACCTGCCGCAGGCCGCGATCTACGTCTTCGACAACGACTCGAGCGACGACACCGCCGCCGAGGCGCGTCGCGCGGGCGCGATCGTCCGTCACGTCGGACTGCGC
>JAHEDN010000200.1 GCA_024641225.1 Burkholderiales bacterium
GGTCCTTCGGTCGCGCCGCGCGCTCGGGGCTGATGATCACCCAGTCGGCCGTGATCGGGTCCTGGCGCAGTTCGGTCATCGCCATTGCCGCGCCTTCGCGCGGCCTCCTGTACCCGCTCCCTCCATGCATTGGAACACCACGGCAGCAGTGCTGGCCTGATCCGACGCAACCCCGGACGCATCGTCTCAGCCAAAAGGCCATCATCCTGCAAGCCCACGGCGGACCGCGCGCAGAACCTGCGTGCGGTCAACACCCAACGGGCGCAACGGCGCTAGGGTGCTTCCGTAATGGACCGCGGCCGTGCGGGTGGGTTCCGCCCGCTGTCGCGCAAGGAGCGGGCACGATGACGGCAACTACATGGATCGTCGTTGCGGATTCGAGTGCGGCGCGCATTTTTGGCGCCGATAAGTCGACTGGGCCGATCAAGGAGCTCGAAGCGATGACGCATCCGGAAGGGCGGATGCTGGCGCGCGAACTGACCAGCGACCTGCCAGGCAGGGCGTTCGACAGTGCCGGGCAGGGCCGCCACACCATGGAAAGCGAAGTCGGGCCGAGGCAGCAGGCGGCGATCGATTTCGCCCACTTCCTCGCCAAACGGCTCGAGAAGGCGCGGGTGCAGGGCGAGGCGGAACGGGTGGTGCTGGTATCGCCACCGGACTTTCTCGGGCTGATGCGCAAGTCGATGGCCGAGCAGACCCGGCGGCTCGTGGTGCTCGAACTCGACCGCAACTTCGTCAGGCTTTCGCCGAAGGAGATCCGCGAGCGGCTGCCAGAGCGACTTTACGAAGTGCCGCTCGCCAGGCCGTAATGCGGGGCTAACGACCGTCGGGCGGGCGGCTTAAGCAGCGCGGTGAACCGCGCATACGGCCGCCGCTTCAGTTCGCGGCGTGCGCGTCGCTGCCGATGCGCTCGTAGTAACGCGCACGCAGCACCAGGCGGGTGTGCCCGGGCGAATCGGCAAAAGCTGCACGGTTGTGCAGGACGTTGTTGCAGACGATGCCCATGCCGGGCTCCTGCCTCAGGCACAGCACATGCGGATCGGCCTCCAGCACGCCCAGCAGGGCGTCGGTGGCCGCGCGCACGGCGTCGTCGTCCTTCCAAGCGATGCTGCGCGTGCGGGCCGTGTAGCGCATGTGCAGTCGCCCGTCGTCGTCGATCGAGAACACCGGGCCGGTCTGGTCGCCGCGCGCCACCTCGCCTTCCTCGGAGCGCGCCGGGATCGTCATCGCGTCGGCCAGCATCAGTGCGCGGATATGCGCCGGGTCCGCGTCGCGCAGTGCGATGTAGGCGAGTTCGTGGTCGAGCAGGCGGTTCTCGCCGCCGGATGCAGCGCGTTGCACGCAATGCAGGATCATGGCGCGGATCCTCCGCTGCGGCGGGTTGTAGTAGCCGTCGGTGTGCCAGCGGATGGCGCGGTTGGTGTAGGGGATGAAGCCGCTGCGCGGGCCGGCTTCGACCGCCGACAGCGGCGAGATGCCGTCATCATCGGCCATGACGTTGACGTCGAGCGTACGCAGTCCGAGTTGCTCGCCGATGCGGCGCGGGATCGCATTGTCGGCATCAGCGCGTGCCGACACATAGACCGCCATGTTGGCGCGCTCGCAGCGGTCGAGCAGCGCAGCGCGCTCGGCGACTGTGAGGTGCAACGGGTCGGCCACGTCCACCATCAGGTGTTCTGGCGAGCGCGGGCAATCGGCGAGCTTGCGCTCACGCCAGCGCCGGTAGGCGGCATCGTCGTCGAGGTCGAACGGGTTGTCGGCAGCCACGGCGGCCGGCATTGGCGTTACTCCGGCGGAATCGGATCGTCGACCGGCGCGTCGACGCCCGGCATCTCGGGAAACGGCCCGTCTTCCGCCTCGTCGTCCGGAGGCGCGAGGATCGATCCTGCGGTGCCGATCAAGTTGTCCATCGCCTTGCGCAACGTGCTGATCGCCTCCGGCGCTTCGAACGACATCAACTGGTCAGCCAGCCAGGCCCGGTCCTGCGGGGCGACGACCGCCGCAAGGGCGAGGCTGCAGACGCGCATGAAGTCGTAGTGCGAACCCTCGGTTTCTCCGAAGTCGAGTTGCGCGTAGTCGTCGGTGCGGCTGTTGTACAGGTCGATGAAGCGGCGGCGCACGTCGTCGTAGCTTTCGTCGAGCAGGCGCGACTGATTCTCGGCCACGAGTTCGGCGAGCCGCTTGACGATCGACACGGTAAAGGCGCGCCGCTCGGGAAGCGACAGGCGCGCCAGCGCAAAGCGGTCGGCGACCTGGACCAGGAACACCAGGTATTCGCGCAGCACCTCGAAGTACTGCGGGTTCGCCTCGATCTCGAACTGCGCGCTGCGCATCCCCTTGATCGTGTTCAGGCCGAGCCGCCACGCCGTGAACGCAACCACGCTGGCCAGCGTGGCCGGATCGCGCCCCTTGCGCTTGTCGAAGAAGCGGCTCTTGGTCCGCCGCAGCGGGCTGTTCACCGTCAATATCCGCCCTTGCCGAAGGGTTTCGGCAGGCCGGCGACCCGAACTGCCTGCTTCGCGGGGCCGCCCGGAAACAGGTCGTAAAGCGTCTTGCTGTCGTGGTGCGGCAGCAGCGCCGTCAGGTCCTTGAGCATGCTGCGGAAGTTGGGCGTCTGCCCGTGCTCGCGAAACTGCTCGCGCAGGTAGTTGATCACCGCGCGGTGGTCGTCGGTGAGCGTGATGCCCTCGGCCTGGGCGATGACCGGACAGACGTCGTCGGAGTAGTTCGCCTCGAGCAGGTAGCCTTCCTCGTCCGCTTCGAGCGTTTCGCCGTTGACCTCGTAATTCATCGATTTCCTCTCCCGTTGACTATGCAGAAAGCGCGCGAACCGCGCTCAGATAGAACTCGTACTCGCCCGGTGCCGGCTCGTAGCGGTCGAGCAGCCGCACCGAACCGTCGGCGGTCCACGCCTCGACGTCGGCGGGTGCGCCCTCGCAGTTGCTGATCAGCACCAGCACTTCGCCCGGCTCCATGCCGCGCAGCAGGCGGCGCGCCTCGATGATCGGACCCGGGCAGCGGGCGCCGCGCAGGTCGAGCACGACACTCGCGCGGCTCGGCGCCTCGACGGGCTGGCGTCGGATCGTATAGGCGATGCGCCGTCCGTTCAGGCGCTCGGTGCCGAGGACCTCGTGGCCCGTCTGTCCGGCCCACGCCCGCAGGTCGTCCCCGGTTCCAGGGCAGTCCGAGATCAGGACCATGTGTTGCCCATCGGGAAGATCGTCAAGCATCTTCTTGGCGCCGAGCAGCGGCAGCGGACAGGCGAGGCCCGTCATGTCCAGGCGGATGATCGAGGTCGTGGTCATCGTTTCCCCTTGCGGAATTTGGGGTCAAAGACCCACCGCGGCGACCGACTTGTGCGGCACGAACACACCGCAGCCGAGCTTGCGGTACTGCCCGACGCCATGCGCCTGCGCCTTCAGCGACTGCGCCGCCGACAGTCCGTGCAGCATCAGGCTGAAGCCGGCCAGCCGCTGCTCGCCGATGAGCAGTTCGCCGCGCCGACCGACGATCGTCTCGCAGTCCAGGCCAAGCTCGTCGACTGCGCGGGCAATGTCGGCGACGAAATCAGCCTCGTCTTCGGCGCCGGTGACCACCAGCTTCGCGTGCAGCACCGGGTGTGGCAGCAGCTCGCGGCGGCTGACGCTACCGATGTGCAGCGGCGCCGGCAACGCGAGGGCGATGCCCTGCAGCCGCTCGCAGGCCTCGCTCCGCGACTCCGGCACGCGCAGCACGAGGCGCGTGCGCCCGCCGATCAGCAGCGCCCCCGCATTGGGCGTCAGGCCGCGCATCGGATGCACGCCGGCAAGCGGCTCCTCGTCGAGCCAGGGAGCGGCGGTCCGCAGCGCCTCGTACAGCCCCTGGGGGTAATCGCGATCGACGCTTTCGCCGGCCACCGAGAACGCGAAATCGAGCCAGCGCGTCATTTCGGTGCGCCAGTCGGTCCGGCCTGATCGCGGGCCCAGCGCGACATGTGCTCGGCCCATTCACCGGCCGTGCCAGCGTCGATGTCGAAGACCGTGAAGCGCCGGCCCTCGCGGACGCGGATGCGCAGCAGCGGCATCCCGCCTGCCCGGTATTCGATCTGCTGCAGTTCGATCTCCTGGCCGCCGATCGGCGCGCGCAGCCGGGCCAGCGAAGTGACCGTGAGCTTGTCTTCCATGCGTGCTGCCGTCGTGGGTGGTCGGTGAGTGGCGGGCGGGCGCGCCGAGGCGGGCGCCGCAAGGCGACATCTATAGAACGCGCAGCCGGTGCTGGCCATTACTCAGGTTGGCTGCGCACCCCTCCCTTTGGGGTTATGCAGGTAATCATCGCGGGTGATGGCTGATGATGGCGGCGGCCCGTAGGATCGCCGTCAGCAGTCACCCCGCCCGTTGCTGCATGGGCGAGTGCGTGCGCAGACACTCGCCGTCCGGATCCGGACGACTATCACCAGGAGGCTGAACGACATGGCAAAGCCGATGCACGAAACGCCGATGCTCGACGAGCTGGAAAGCGGACCGTGGCCCAGCTTCGTGACCGGGCTGAAGCGCCTGGCGAAGGACAAGGACTACATGGTCGACCTGCTCGGCCAGCTGGAAACGTCGTACAAGACCCGCAAGGGCTACTGGAAGGGCGGCACGGTCAGCGTGTTTGGCTACGGCGGCGGCATCATCCCGCGCTTCACCGAGCTGAAAGACTCGGCCGGCAAGCCGGTGTTTCCCGACGCGGCCGAATTCCACACGCTGCGCGTGATGCCGCCGCCGGGAATGCACTACTCGACCGACGTGCTGCGCAAGATGTGCGACATCTGGGAGGAGCACGGCTCGGGCCTGATCGCCTTCCACGGCCAGAGCGGTGACATCATGTTCCAGGGCGTCAAGACCGACAAGGTGCAGGACGCCTTCGACGCCATCAACGAACTCGGCTTCGACCTCGGCGGCGCCGGCCCGGCCGTGCGTACGTCGATGTCGTGCGTCGGCGCGGCCCGCTGCGAGCAGTCGTGCTACGACGAAGGCAAGGCGCACCGCACGGTGCTGAACAACTTCCTCGACGACATCCATCGCCCGGCGCTGCCGTACAAGTTCAAGTTCAAGTTCTCCGGCTGCCCGAACGACTGCATGAACTCGGTGCAGCGCGCCGACCTGGCGGTCATCGGCACCTGGCGCGACAACATCCGCACCGACGAGGCGCTGGCCAGGAAGTGGTTCGCCAAGCACGGCATGAACGAACTGGTCAACGACCTCGTCGCTCGCTGCCCGACCAAGGCGATCCAGATCAAGGAGATCAAGGACGTCCGCAAGGACGCCAAGATCTCGAGCGTGGCGATCGACGACAAGCAGGCGCTGGAGATCGACAACCAGGACTGCGTGCGCTGCATGCACTGCATCAACGTGATGACCGGCGCGCTCGCCCACGGCGAGGACACCGGCGCGACGATCCTGTGCGGCGGCAAGCGCACGCTGAAGATCGGCGACCTGATGGGCACGGTGATCGTGCCGTTCATGAAACTGAAGACCGACGAGGACCGCGAGGCGCTGGTCGACCTGGGCAAGCGCATCGTCGACTTCTTCGCCGAGAATGCGCTCGAGCACGAGCGCATCGGCGAGACGATCGAGCGCATCGGCCTGGTGCATTTTCTCGAAGGCGTGGACCTCGAGGTCGACCCGAACATGGTGTCGGCGCCGCGTACCAATCCGTACGTGCGCGCCGACGGCTGGGACGAGGAAGTCGCCAGGGTTAAGGCGGCCAAGAAAGCGGCTTGAAGG
>JAHEDN010000201.1 GCA_024641225.1 Burkholderiales bacterium
ATTGCCACTGAAGGCATTCGCCTCGGTCGTCCTGCCGATCGCCGGCGGCAAGCATGCGGGCGTGTCAAGCGTCCACAATCACGCCGACCACGCAGTGCAGGCACACGGCGATGACACCGCCAACGGCAATGCCAGCTGCTGCGACTTTCGTCATGCCGACTCGCCGGCGCACGAATGCCCGCACCTGGCGATGCCGCTGCTGGCGGCAGCACCGGCGCACGAGACGGCCGAGCCCGGAGGCGCAGCGAGGCCGCCAGCCTCGGCGCCCTTGCCCGTTTCGGTCGTCCTCGACGTGCTTCAGCCCCCGCCGTTACTGCACTGAAGATCCGCTGCGCGGTCGACGCGCAGGCGTTACGTGGGCATCGGCTCGGTCCGATGCGCCGGCCCAGATCTCTTGCAGGACCAATTCATGCATCGAACCGTCAGCGCCGCAGCTGCCACCATCAGTGACGCTGTGTTCTTTTGCACGCGCGATCCGCATCCGCCTTCGAAACAGCGGCAAGTCCGGGCAGGAGACGGCGCTCGGCACGATGGCGGACCCGAAGGAACACACCGAGCCGACGTGGCGGTTCCCGGGCATCGAGCATGAGGAGCCGTACAGGGTCCATGTCGAGCCCGGCCCGAACGGCGAAATGATCTGGCAGTTCATGCGGGCCCGGGAGTTCCATTTCGGTTGCCTGGTCGCCGGCCACCTCGAGGCCGGCATGGTCGGGCGCATCAAGGTCACAGCACGTTGAATCCAGGAGAAAAAGCGATGACGACCCTCAGTTTGCAACGCCGCGCACTACTCGCCGCGGCCGCCCTGCTGCCGTTGGCGGCGCGGGCCCAGCACAAGACCGAGATCCAGGTCTACAAGACGCCGACCTGCGGCTGCTGCAAGGATTGGATCAAGCACCTGCAGGCCAACGGGTTCGCCGTCAAGGCCACCGACGTCAACGACACTGCGCCCGTCCGTGCGCGCTTCGGCCTGCCGGACAAGTACGGGTCCTGCCACACGGCGCGGGTCGGAGGCTACGTTGTCGAAGGCCATGTGCCGGTGCGTGAGATCCGCCGCCTGCTCGCCGAGAAGCCGGCTGCCGTGGGCATCGCCGTGCCGGAGATGCCGGTTGGCTCGCCGGGCATGGACGGCCCGGCCTACAAAGGCCAGCTCGATCCCTACGACGTATTGCTGGTGCTGGCGGACGGCAGTTCGAAGGTCTACGCCACCTACAACTGAATGAGTTGAGGAACGTGCGCGCAGATCCCGGGATCGCACTGCCGGGCGCGGCTTCAAAGGAAGCCGGCGGGAGCCTGATCGTCACCGCGATCAGGCTGGCGCCCTGATCAGGCCGGCCTCGTGGCTGCGAGAGCCATCACCATCGCAGCGATCGCACTGGCGGTCGGCCTCGGCGCACTGATCTGGTGGGATGCGCAAGTGCACGTTGCACCAGGATCGGCGGTGCCCGACCTGAACGCGGGCGAACGCGTGGCCGCCGGCCGCGCCGCATACGCAGAGCATTGCGCCGCCTGTCACGGCGCGCAACTCGAAGGCCAGCAGAACTGGCGCGACCGGCTGCCAAGCGGGCGACTGCCGGCGCCGCCGCACGACGAAACAGGCCATACCTGGCACCACCCGTTCGAGGTGCTGTTCGCGCTCACCAAGAATGGTCTCGTGCCACCCTACGCACCGCAGGGTTATCAAAGCGACATGCCAGGCTTTGCGGATCGGCTCTCGGACGACGACATCTGGAACGTTCTCGCTTACATCCGCAGCCGCTGGTCCGATCGCGCGCGGTCGGCGCACAACGAACTGCAGCGCCAGCACGCCGCGCAAAGAAACCGATAGCTTCGGCTTGACCGGCATCAAGCGGCGAATACTTACCGAACGTCTAGTATCCGCGCATGTCGCTTGCCCCCACGCCCTGGTCGATCGCTCGGCACGCCGGCGCCACGCGCCGTGCGCTGCTGCTGTTGATGCTCGGCGCGCTGCTTTACGGCCTTGGTGTGCAGGCGGCCCGGGCCTGCCTGCCGACCGTACTGGCATCGCACGCCCACGCGGCAGCGCTCGCCGGCACGGACGCCGAGCGTTGTCACAGCGACGCCGGGGTCGTGCAACTGGTCTGTGAATCGCACTGCAAGACCGATGCGCAGACGGCGCGCCTGTCGTTCACCTTCGACTTGCCCGCCGCCGCGCCGCTCGACGCCCCACGGCCTGCCGCGCCTTTGCTTCTTGCAGCGCTCAGCGACGGCGACGACGACGCGCCGCTGCGCGACAGCGGCCCACCGCTGCACCTTCTGTTCCACCGCTTCCTGCGTTAGCCCGGCCGCGTGCCTTGCACGCCGCCGCGATCGTTGACGCGCCGTTGCGCGTCGCCCCTCAGCTTTGCAGGAGCCAAGATGTCCGTCCCGAATTGCGCCCGGTGCGCCTTCCTCATGGCCGCGTGGTTGTGCGCCGCAGCAGCAGCCCAGCCGCCCGGAGCCACCGCGGAATCGCTACTCGCCTACGCGCGGGGTGCCAACCCCGATCTGGCATTGATGCTGCGCGAGGCCGATGCCGCTGCGGCCCGCGTGGTGCCGGCCGGCAACCTCCCCGATCCGATGCTGGCGATCGAATGGCGCGACATCACGCGCGACGGCGAGATCAGCCCGACCCTGTCGCCTTCGCGTGTCGGCAGCATGAAGTACACGATGCGCCAGATGTTTCCGTGGCCCGGCAAGCGCGATCTGGCACGCGCGGCCGCCGAGGCGTCGGCCGAGCAGTCGAACCAGGCCGCGCGGGCCATGTGGGACGAGCTGGCGATGCGCATCAAGGTCGCGCACGCCCGCCGCTACGAGCTGGCGCAGCGCCGCGAGATCGTCAGCGAGATCGACGCCCTGCTGGCGCAGCTCGAATCGATCACGCGCGCCCGTTACGCCGGCGGTCTCGCGGCGCAGGCAGACGCGGTTCGCGCCTTGTCCGAGCGGACCATGCTGCGCGGCGAGCTGATCTCGCTGACGGCACAGGCGCGCACGGTTGATGCCCAGGTCAACGCGCTGCTGGCGCGCGCGCCTGACGCTCCGCTCGCGGTCGCCGCCAGCGGGCGGACACCAGCCGAAGAACTGCTGTTCGCGCCGCTGGCCGACCGTTTGCGCAGGCGCAATGCCGAACTGGCAACCGACAGTGCACGGGTGGAGAGCGCCGAGCGCTCGCGCGAGCTCGCCTACCGGAACCGGTATCCGGACTTTTCCCTCGGCATCTCGCCGATCCAGAGGGGTAACCGGCTCGCTGACTGGGACGTGATGTTCGAGGTCACGATTCCGCTGCAGCAGGGAACGCGGCGCGCGCAGGAACAGGAAGCCGAAGCGATGGTCGCGGCGGCCGATGCACGGCGCGAGGCAACGATGCAGCGTGCGCTCGGCAACCTCGGCACGGCGCTGGCCCAGCTCACCGGCGCGCGAGAAATGGCGCGGCTGACCGAGTCGAGCCTGCTGCCACAGGCGCGCGTCAACCTGCAGGCGTCGCTGGCCGCCTACGAGAGCGGCAAGGTCGACTTCGCCGCGCTGCTCGAAGCCGAGCGCCAGGTGCGGCAGGCGCGGCTGAACCTGCTCGCCGCCGAGGTCGAAGGACAGATGCGGCTGGCTGAAATCGAACGACTGATCGGAGAGGGCCTATGAGCGCAGCGGGCATCGGCCGCGGCATCGCACTGCTGGCGGCCATCGCAATCGCCGGCGCCGGCGGCTACTGGTTCGGGAGCAAGCGCAACGCCGGCATGCACGAAACGCAGGCGACCGCCGCGGCCGAACGCGGCAAGGGCGAACGCAAGGTCCTCTACTACCGCAATCCGATGGGGCTGCCGGACATTTCGCAGACGCCGAAGAAGGACTCGATGGGCATGGACTACATCCCCGTCTACGAGGGCGACGAGGAGGAGGCGGGCGGCGGCGTGAAGATCAGCACCGCCAAGGTGCAGCGGCTCGGCGTGCGCAGCGTCGCAGTCGAGAAACGGACGCTCGACGCGGTGGTGCGCGCCACTGGCCGGGTCGAGATCGACGAACGCAGGCTGGCCACGATCACGCCGAAGTTCGAAGGCTATGTCGAGAAGCTCTTCGTCAACGCGACCGGCCAGTACGTCGCCCGCGGTGCGCCGCTGTTCGAGGCTTACAGCCCCGAGTTGCTGGCTACCCAGCGCGAGTACGCGATTGCCGCGCAGGGGCTGGCGCAGGTGAGCGGTGCCGACGAGATCACGGTCGCCGGCATGAAGCGCCTGGCCGAATCGGCCCTCGAGCGGCTGCGCAACTGGGACGTGACCGACGAGCAGATCGCGCAGCTGGCCGCGGGCGGCAAGCCGCAGCGCGCGTTGACCTTCCGCGCGCCGGCCTCCGGTTACGTGCTCGAGCGCAAGGCCACGCAGGGCATGCGCTTCATGCCGGGCGAGATGCTCTACCAGATCGCCGACCTGTCGACCGTGTGGGTCATCGCCGACGTCTTCGAGCAGGACATCGGCCGCGTGCGCGTCGGCCAGCCGGCGGTCGTGCAGCTCGACGCCTACGCGGGCCGCCGCTTCGACGGCCGCGTCACCTACATCTACCCGACGCTGAAAGCCGACACGCGGACAGCGCAGGTACGCATCGAGCTGGCCAATCCGGGCGGCCGCATCAAGCCGGCGATGTATGCCCAGGTCGAACTGCCGACCGCGGGCACCACGTTGCTGGCGGTACCGAACTCGGCAGTGATCGACAGCGGCACGCGGCGCGTGGTGCTGATCGACCAGGGAGAGGGACGTTTCGAGCCGCGCGATGTGAAGCTCGGCGCCCGCGGTGACGAGTTTGTCGCCGTCACCGACGGCGTGAAGGAAGGCGAGCGCGTCGTGGTCACCGCCAACTTCCTGATCGACGCCGAAAGCAACCTGAAGGCCGCGCTCGGCGGCCTGAGCGGTGGCACCGACGTCGCCGGCAAGAAGCAGGTGACGCACAGCGCCATCGGGACGCTCGACGACGTCGACGCGAAGAGCGGGATGCTGCTCATCACGCATGAGGCGATCGAGAGCCTGAAGTGGCCGCGGATGACGATGGAGTTCACGCCGGCCAACGCGTCGGTCGCCAGGGTCGTGAAGCCCGGCGCGCCAATCAAGTTCGAGTTCGTCGAGCGCAAGCCCGGCGAATGGGTGGTGACGAGGATCGAGGCGCAGGCGGCAGGGGGCGCGAAGAAATGAACGCGCGATCGGCAGGCCTTTTCGTGGCCCTTGCTTCGCGCCGCCCGCCCGGCCGCCCGAAGGGCGGCGTGCCAATTGGAGCACCCGAGGTGCACGTGCGAGCCGCAGGGTCGCGTACACCGAGGGTGAAACACCATGCTTGAGCGCCTGATCACCTGGTCGGCACGCAACCCGTTCCTGATCGGGCTGGCCACCCTCGCGATCGTGTTCGCCGGCGTGCTGGCAGTCGTGCGCACACCGCTCGATGCGCTGCCCGATCTTTCCGACGTGCAGGTCATCGTCTACACCGAATACCCGGGCCAGGCCCCGCAGGTCGTCGAGGACCAGGTCACCTATCCGCTGACGACGTCGATGCTTGCAGTGCCGAAGTCGAAGGTCGTGCGCGGCTTCTCCTTCTTTGGCGCCAGCTTCGTCTACGTGATCTTCGAGGACGGCACCGACATCTACTGGGCGCGCTCGCGTGTCCTCGAATACCTGAACTTTGCCGCCGCACGGCTGCCGGCAAACGTATCGCCGCAGATCGGCCCCGACGCCACCGGCGTCGGCTGGGTCTACCAGTACGTGGT
>JAHEDN010000202.1 GCA_024641225.1 Burkholderiales bacterium
CGCCAGCGCCTACAGCGCTGCGGGCTATGCGGTTCAGCGATTCACGCGCTGGACCCGGGCCGAGGTCACGATGCGCGATCTGTCGGCTCTGGTGCTGATCGCCTTCGCCACGTCGCTGGCGGTGGCGCTGCTGCTCGGAATCACCCACGCGCTTGCCGGCACCGTCTCGCTGCGCCTGCTGCACGTGGTCTCGCTGCAGGTGGTGGTGGGACAGGCGCTCGGCATGATCACCGCCGCGCCGGCGCTGCTTCTGCTGGCATCGGGCGCCTGGCGTATCGAGGCGGCGAGCACCGTGGGCCACGGCCGGCTCCGCCGTGACCTGCTGCTGTTCACGCTTGCCCTGGCTGCGCTGCTGCTGCTGATTTTCTGGTGGCGGCCGTTCGACCAGTTCCGCATGTCCTACCTGCTGTTCCTGCCGATGATCGTGATCGCCACGCGCCACGGCCTGTTCGGCACGGCAGTAGCGCTGCCGCTGGTGCAACTGGGGCTGATGGCGGCGGTGTCGGTCTTTGCACCGCGCGTCGCCACCGCTTTCGAGTACCAGATGCTGACGCTGGTCCTGGCGCTCACCTGCATGTACCTTGGCCTGCTCTCGTCCGAGCGCGAGCGCGCGGCGAAACGGCTGGCGACGCGGGAGCGGGAACTGCGCGAGCAGCGCACCGCGCTGAGCGAGATCCAGCGCGCCGCGGCGACGGCCGAACTCTCGGCCGCGCTGGCGCACGACCTGAACCAGCCGCTGTCGGCGATCGGAACCTATGCCCGCGCGGCGCGGCTGCTGGCCGAGCGCGACGACGGCGACCGCGCGAGACTGTTCCGTGCGCTCGACCAGATTGCGGGCGAGAGCGCGCGGGCCGGGCAGTACGTGCGGCGGATGCGCGACTTCTTCCGTACCGGGGCGATGCACAGCGAGCAGGTCCGGGTCGAGGATCTCGTCGAGCGTGGCCGCGCTCACCTTCGCGATCGCCTCGAGCGCGACGGAATCGCGTTCGAGACCTCGATCACCCCCGGACTGCCTTCGCTCTGGACCGATGCGGTCCAGGTCGGCGCGGTGCTCGACAACCTGCTCGGCAACGCCTGCGATTCGCTCTCCCAGTCAAACCCGCCACGGCGCATCCGCGTGCTCGCCGCACGCCTTGAGGGCGCGCCGCGTCCGCGGCTCCGCATCAGCGTGCAGGACAACGGCCCCGGCGTGCCGGAGGAGCTTCGTCCGCAGCTCTTCAAGCCGCTTGCCACCAGCAAGCCGCACGGCATGGGGCTCGGCCTCGCACTTTCGCGCTCGATCGCCGAACGGCTCGGCGGCGGGCTTTCCTTCGACGCTTCCAGCAGCGTCACCACCTTCCATCTGGACTTGCCTATCCATGAATACCGACCCGAATGACGTCAATGTCGCCGGAAGCTGGGTCTACGTCGTCGAAGACGACCCGTCCGTCCGCGATTCGCTCTCGCTTCTTCTGCAGCTGCGCGGCTTCTCCACCGCCGCCTTCGACAGCGCAGAGGCCTTCCTGGAAAGCGATTCCTTCGAGCGCCCGGCCTGCGTGCTGGCCGACGTGCGCCTGCCCGGCATGTCGGGGCTCGACCTGCAGCGCAGGCTGGCCGATCAGCATGCGGCGATGCCGTTCGTGGTGATGACGGCCCATGGCGACGTCGCCACCGCGCGCACGGCGCTGCGCGACGGTGCGGTCGATTTCCTCGAGAAGCCAATTGACGAGCAGGACCTGATCGAGGCCATCACGATCGCCCTGCGCAGCGATCACGAGCAGGTCGAGCGGGCGCGCAGCCGCGAGACCGTGCTGAGCCGCATGCAGCGGCTGACCGAGCGCGAGCTCGAGGTTTTCGAGCGGGTGACCAACGGTTATCACAACCGTGAGATCGCCGAGGAGTTCGGCATCAGCCAGCGCACGGTCGAGGTGCATCGCGCGCGCCTGATGGAGAAGCTGCAGGCGCGCCGGGTCGCGGACCTGTTCCGCCTGCGCTTCGAACTCGACCGGCCCGTCGCGGCGGCGCCGGCAGCAGCGGGCAGGGCGCTGCCCTGAGCGGAAGCCGTGCATCGCTGCGGCGACTCGCGGCGCGGCCCTCCGAGAAGAGCGAAGCCTGCGCGGCGGACGGTACGTAGCGCTGCGTAAGGCACAGCGCGAATGCCTGGGAAGCGGTGATCCCACTACAGTGAGAGTGCATATTGATTGGCGCGGCAACGACCCTCGGGTCGGTTCCGAGCTGGTGAATGTGTCCTTTTCGGTTGGTTGCTCCCCCGGGGCAACGCGCGAACCCCCGCTGAAAGTTGGCAAGGAGCTCGCGATTCAGTCCGCATCCGGCGTGCCGGATGCGGATTTTTTTTGCCGCGCGCATCCCGGTGAAAGCCGCAACTTCAGGGCGGCGGACCTGAACCTATACTCCGCGCCGGTCCGCGCCGCGGACTGCACCCGGCGACGATGCTGACCCACTTGTTCCTGTTCGTGCTCGGACTGCTTGCGCTGATCGCCGGCGCGCGCGCACTGGTGCGCGGCGCATCGAAGCTGGCGCTGGCCATTGGCGTGTCGCCGCTGGTGATCGGGCTGACCATCGTGTCGATGGGCACCAGCGCGCCCGAACTCGCGGTCTCGGTCGGCGCCTCGCTCGACGGCCGCACCGACATGGCGGTGGGCAACGTGATCGGCAGCAACATCTTCAACGTGCTGTTCATCCTTGGCGTTTCGGCGCTGGTCGCGCCGCTGGTGGTCAACGCGCAGCTGATCCGTCAGGAAGTGCCGATCATGATCGGCGCCTCGCTGCTGCTGATCGCGCTCGCTGTCGACGGCCGCATCGGCGCCTTCGAGTCGGCGCTGCTGCTGGCGCTGCTGGCCGCCTACACCGTGTTCCTCGTCGTTCAGTCGCGGCGCGAGACGCAGGCCACGCGCGACGAGTACGCTGAAGCGCTGCCGCCCGACCGCGCCTGGGACCGGCACTGGGCGGTGCAGGTGCTGCTGGTGCTGGCCGGGCTCGTGCTGCTCGTGCTCGGCTCGGGCTGGCTGGTCGAATCTGCGGTGGCCTTCGCGCGCGCCCTCGGCGTGAGCGAACTGGTCATCGCGCTGACCATCGTCTCCGCGGGCACGTCGATGCCCGAGGTGGCCACGTCGGTGACCGCAGCGCTGAAGGGCGAACGCGACATCGCGGTGGGCAACGTGATCGGCAGCAACACCTTCAACATCCTCGGCTGCGTCGGCGCCTCGGGGCTGGCCGCGGGCGGCGGGCTGCCGGTGCCCGACGCCGCGCTTTCCTTCGACCTGTGGGTCATGCTGGCGGTGGCCTTCGCCTGCCTGCCGGTGTTCTTCACCGGCCGCGAGATCGCCCGCTGGGAAGGGGGGCTGTTCATCGGCTACTACTTCGCCTACGCCGCATTCCTCGTGCTGGCGGCGCGGCAGCACGAGGTGCTGCCGGCGTTCTCGGCCGCGATGCTGTCGTTCGTTGTGCCGCTGACGATCGTCACGCTGCTCGTCGCCCTGCTGCGCACGCAGCGCGTCAGCCGCTGATCGCCGATGCAGGCCGCTCTGCTGCTGCCGGTGCTTGCCCTGCTGCCGTTTGCCGGCGCGGTACTTGTGCTGGCGTCGCCGAATGCGCAGCGGATGCGCGCGGTGTCGCTCGCGGCGGCGGTGGCGGTGGCCGCGACCGCGCTGGTGCTGGCCGCCGCGCCGGCGATCTTCGTCGGCGAAGTGCTGCACTGGCGCCTCGAATGGATGCCGCAGCTCGGCCTCGCCTTCGGTTTTCGCATGGACGGCCTGGCATGGCTGTTCGCGCTGCTGATCAGTGGCATCGGCATGCTGATCGTGCTTTACGCCGCTTACTACCTGGACCCGGAAGATCCGGCAGCGCGCTTCTTCGGCTTCCTGCTGCTGTTCATGGGCGCGATGCTCGGCGTCGTGCTCGCCGACAACCTGCTGCTGCTGGTGGTGTTCTGGGAGCTGACCAGCCTGTCGAGCTTCCTGCTGATCGGCTACTGGAGCCATGCCGCGGATGCGCGCCAGGGGGCGCGAATGGCGCTGACGATCACCGGTGCCGGCGGACTGGCGCTGCTCGGCGGAGCGCTGCTGCTCGGTCAAATCGTCGGCAGCTACGACCTCGAAGTGGTGCTTGCCTCGGGCGACGTGATCCGCTCGCACCCGCTCTACCCGGTGGCGCTGCTGCTCGTGCTGGCCGGGGCCTTCACCAAGAGCGCGCAGTTTCCGTTTCACTTCTGGCTGCCGCACGCGATGGCCGCGCCGACGCCGGTCTCCGCCTATCTGCACTCGGCGACGATGGTCAAGGCCGGCGTGTTCCTGCTGGCACGCATGTACCCGGCCCTTGGCGGTTCGGAGCTGTGGTTCTGGTGCGTCGCGCCGGTGGGTCTCGCCACGCTGGTGATCGGCGCTTACATCGCCATCTTCCAGCACGACCTGAAAGGCCTGCTGGCGTACTCGACGATCAGCCACCTCGGCCTGATCACGCTGCTGTTCGGCATCGACTCGAGGCTGGCGGTCGTCGCCGCGGTATTCCACATCCTCAACCACGCGACCTTCAAGGCGTCGCTGTTCATGGCCGCCGGCATCATCGACCACGAGGCCGGCTCGCGCGACATGCGCAAGCTCAACGGCCTGTGGAAGACCATGCCGATCACGGCGGTGCTCGGCATGGTGGCCGCGGGCGCGATGGCCGGCGTGCCGCTGCTCAACGGCTTCCTGTCGAAGGAGATGTTCTTCACCGAGGCGGTGAGCAAGGACTTCGGCCGCTTCATGAACTGGCTGCTGCCGGCAGGCGCCTTTCTTGCCGGCGTCTTCGCGGTGGCCTACAGCGTGCGGTTCATCCACGACGTGTTCTTCAACGGCGAGCCGGTCGGACTGCCGAAGAAGCCGCACGAGCCGCCGCGCTTCATGCGCCTGCCGGTCGAGGTTCTGGTGGTGCTGTGCGTGCTGGTCGGCATCTTTCCCGGCGTGATCATCGGCCTGCTGCTGGCGGTCGGCGCGCAGGCCGCGTTGTTCGGCGGACCCTACGCACCGCTTCCAGCGTACAAGCTGGCGATCTGGCACGGCTTCAACCTGCCGCTCGTGATGAGCATGGCGGCGACCGCGGGAGGCGTCTGGCTCTATTTCGGCCTGCAGCGGCGCGTCAACCTGCACCGGCTGGTGCGCCTGCCCGGCTGGATCCGCAGCGGCGGCCGCGAAGCGTTCCACGTGTTCACCGACGTGAAGCTGCGCACGGCACATTTCATCACCGAGACGATCGAGAACGGCAACCTGCAGCGCTACCTGTTCCTTCTCGTTGCGGTCGCACTGCTCGCCGGACTGGCACCCTGGCTGGGCGGAGATCCCGTCGCCGCGGCGACATCCGCGGCCGGAACGCCGCTGAACTTCGGCGTGGCGGCGGTATGGGCGATCGGCGTTGCCGCGGCGATCGGCGCAGCAGTCGGCTACCGGCGGCGCCTGCTCGCGCTGGTGCTGCTCGGCGCGGTCGGGCTGGTGGTCAGCCTGACCTTCGTCTATCTGTCGGCGCCCGACCTCGCGCTGACCCAGCTGCTGGTCGAGATGGTCACGATCATCCTGATGATGCTGGCGCTGCACTGGCTGCCTGCGGAAAGCCCGCGCGAGCGGAGCCCGGTGCGGGGCGTGCGCGATCTGCTGCTCGCGATCGGTGCGGGCGCCGGCGTTGCCGCGCTGTCGTACGCGCTCCTCACCAGCAGCGCCGACTCGATCTCGCCGTACTTCCTTCGCGCGGCCGTCCCCGAGGG
>JAHEDN010000203.1 GCA_024641225.1 Burkholderiales bacterium
CCCGTCCGCGGCATAGACCAGCGGGCCGCAGCGGGCCCAGGCCGGGACCGCCAGTGCCTGATACTGCTTCTTCAAGCTCCGGGGAACAGCGCCCGGCGCAAGCTGGAAGCGCTCTCCGCCGGAACGACCGCGCAGCTGAACCTGGAGCAGTCGCTTCGGGTCAATGCCACCTTCGGTCGTGCGCATGACGGTCAGGCGGCCTTGTTCCCCCGGCAAGCGGTATCGGCCAGGTCGACTCAAGTCCAGCACCTTCGCCTCCGTCGCCGCGGCCACGCCGGCCCGTAGCGGGTCGGCCACGAATTGCAGCCGCCCGCGGTAGAGCTGCACGCGTCCGCCCGGGGCCGGCCACTGCGCGCTACTCACGCCGGACAGTTCGCCAAGCAGACGCTGCACCAGGGTCTCCGGCGCACCACGTCCGCACCAGCGTTCGAGTTGGTGGCGCAGCAGATTCGCCCGCCGCGGCAAAGGCAGGACGAGCCAGGGCCGGACCTCAAGGGCAGCGTCAGAAACTCCACCCTCGCCGGCATCGACCTGAGCCAGTGCCTCCAGACACGCGGCGGCCTCCTGCGACCGCATGGCGACGTTGATCAGGGCGCCTTCAACATCCGGAAACGCGCGTTCCAGGGCGGGCCAGACCTGCGCCCTCAACCGGTTGCGATCGAACCTCGGGTCGAGGTTGCTGTCGTCATCGACAAAAGTGAGTCGGTGCCGCCGGACATAGGCTTCGATGTGGCTGCGCGGCTGCATCAGCCAGGGCCGCGCCCAGACCAGGCCGCCCTGCTCGCGCAGTGCCGGCATCGCGGCCAGCCCGCGCGCACCGGCACCGCGCAGGGCCTGCAGGAGAACGGTCTCGGCCTGGTCGCGGCGGTGATGGGCCAACAGGACGACCCGGCAGCCCGCCCCCTGGGCCAGAGCGGCCAATGCGGCATAGCGCTCGCGGCGTGCCCAGGCCTCGACACTGGCGCCGCGCGGCGGCGAGCGGTCCAAGCGTTGCACGTGCAGGTGTACAGGCAAACCTGCCCGCGCCCAACGGGCGCATTGGCGGACGAGATGACGTTGCCAATCGTCGGCAGCCGGGTTCAGACCATGGTGCACGTGCAGGGCATGGACCTCCAGGCCCCGCTCGCGCGCCAGACGCGCGGTGCAGTGCAGCAAGGCCGTGGAGTCGCGTCCGCCGCTCGTCGCCACCGCCAGGCGCGGCGGATGCGGGGTCTCAGCGTTCGGTGGTGTCGTTGAAGCGACCATAGGCCTGCAGCCGCTCATAGCGGCGCTGCAGGAGGTCCTTGGGCTTCAGGTCGGACACTTGCCGCAGCGCATCGTTCAGCCCGCGCTTGAGTTGCGCGGCCATCCACTTGGTGTCGCGGTGCGCCCCGCCGACCGGTTCGCTGACGATCTTGTCGATCACGCCCAGCGCCTTCAAACGATGGGCCGTGATGCCCAGGGCTTCGGCAGCGTCGGAGGCGCGCTCCGAAGTCTTCCACAGGATCGACGCACATCCCTCGGGTGAGATCACCGAGTAGACCGAGTACTGCAGCATCAGCACCTGGTCTCCGACGCTGATGGCCAGCGCGCCGCCCGAGCCGCCTTCGCCGATGATCGTGACGATGATCGGCACTTCCAGCTGCGCCATCTCGAAAATGTTGCGGCCGATGGCCTCCGACTGTCCCCGCTCCTCGGCGCCGATGCCGGGGTAGGCGCCGGGCGTGTCGACGAAGGTGAAGACCGGCAGACCGAACTTCTCGGCCAGTCGCATCAGACGCAGCGCCTTGCGGTAGCCCTCGGGACGGGACATGCCGAAGTTGCGCGCGGTGCGCTCTTTCGTGTCGCGGCCCTTCTGGTGGCCAAGGACCATGCATGCCTGGCCGTTGAAGCGGGCCAGACCCCCAACGATCGACTGGTCATCCGCGTAGTGCCGATCACCGTGCAATTCCTGGAACTCGGTGAAGACCTCGTTCACGTAGTCCAGCGTGTAAGGCCGCTGCGGATGCCGCGCAATCTGCGTCACCTGCCAGGACGTCAGCGTGGCGTAGATCTCCTTGGTGAGCTGCTGGCTCTTCTTTCCGAGTCGCTCGATCTCGTCCGAGATGTCGACTGCCGACTCGTTCTGCACGTACCGCAACTCGTCGATCTTGGATTCGAGTTCGGCAATCGGTTGCTCGAACTCCAGGAAATGGCGTTTGCTCATGGCAGTTCAGTAGTCTACCGGCAGCGGATCCAGACTCCGCCAGATGTACCAGGTCGCGACCGAGCGAAATGGCGCCCAGGCCTCACCCACTTCGCGTGCCTCCGCGCGCGAGACCGGCTCGCCGCTGAAGTAGTTGACGCTGATGCCCTTCAACAAGCCGAGGTCGTCCAGCGGCATCACGTTCGGGCGCATCAGGTGGAAGATCAGGAACATCTCGGCCGTCCAGCGACCGATGCCGCGAATCGCGACCAGTTCATCGATGATCGTCTCATCGTCCATAGCGGTCCATTGCGCGACGTGCACATTGCCCTCGTCGAAATGGCGCGCCAGGTCGAGCAGGTACTCCGACTTGCGCGCGGACAGTCCGGCCTCGCGCAACGCGGGGACGTCGAGCGCACGCACATTCTCCGGCAGCAGCCTCGACGGCTCGCCACCGACCGCTGCTGCGAAGCGGTTCCAGACCGATTGCGCCGCCTTGACCGAAATCTGCTGGCCGACCACGGAGCGGGCCAGCGTCGTGAAGGCGTCTCCCCGGCTCTGCAGTCGCGCGTCACCAAAGCGCGGGATCAGCTTCTTCAGGACACGGTCGCGACGCGAAAGATGCCGACAAGCCTCGTCCCAGTAGTCCGGCGCGAACGCCGCCGTATCCGCGGCAGGAAGCTTGGGCATGGTGCTGTCAGACCTTGGCCACGACCGACCAGGTGGTGCCCTGCGGCGAATCCTGCAACTCGATGCCCTGCGCAGCCAGCTCGTCACGGATGCGGTCCGCCACGGCAAAGTCACGGGCCTTCTTGGCAGTAGCACGCGCGTCAATCTGCGCACGGATGGCCGTGTCATCCAGCGCGGATCCGGCTTGCAGGAATTGGCGCGGCAACTGCTGAAGGATCCCGAGCAGGCCACCGAGACGCTTCAGCAGCGCTGCCGCTTGCAAGTCGCCGCTGCGGTTGACCTCGCTGGCCAGCTCGAACAGCACGGCCAGCGCGCCGGGCGTATGGAAGTCCTCGTCCATCGCTGCGCGGAAGGCGGCGGCGCGTGGGTCAGTCCAGTCCACCTCGCCAGCTTCGACCGCGAGGCCATCGAGTGCGGTGTACAGCCTCCGCAGGGCGCTGCGCGCGTCGTCGAGGTGTGCGTCGCTGAAGTTGAACGGGCTGCGGTAGTGCGTGCGCAGCATGAAGAAGCGCAGCGTTTCGCCGTCGTATTCCTTCAGCACATCGGCGATGGTGAAGAAGTTGCCCAGCGATTTGGACATCTTCTCGTTGTCCACATTGAGGAAGCCGTTGTGCAGCCAGTACATCGAAAACGGTTGTCCGTTCGCACCTTCGCTCTGCGCGAGTTCGTTCTCGTGGTGAGGAAACTGCAGGTCCATGCCACCCCCATGGATGTCGAACGTATTGCCCAGCAGCGCGCACGCCATGGCCGAACATTCGATGTGCCAGCCCGGTCGCCCCGGGCCGGACGGCGCCGGCCACTGCGCATCTTCGGGCTCGTCGGGCTTGGCCGCCTTCCACAGCACGAAGTCGAGCGGATCCTGCTTGTCGCCGAGAACGGCTGCCCGTTCGCCGGCACGCAACTCGTCAAGCGACTTGCCCGACAACCTGCCGTAACCCACAAACTTGCGGACCGCGAAATTGACGTCGCCGGATGTCGAGCGGTAAGCGAGGCCCTTTTCTTCCAGGCGTCCGATCATGTCCAGCATCTGCGGCACGTAGTCGGTGGCGCGCGGCTCATGCGTCGGCACGGCGATGCCCATGGCACCGACGTCGCGATGCATGGCAGCAATCATCTCGTCGGTCAACGCCCGAATCGAGATGCCGCGCTCGAGCGCACGGCGAATGATCTTGTCGTCGATGTCGGTGATGTTGCGGACATAGGTGACCCGGTAGCCCGTGGCCTGCAGCCAGCGGTAGACCACGTCGAATGCCATCATCATGCGCGCATGGCCGACATGGCAAAGGTCGTACACCGTGATGCCGCACACGTACATACGGACATGGCCGGGTTCGAGCGGCTGAAACGGCTCCAGGCGGCGCGTCAGACTGTTGTGGATGCGCAGGGTCATGTGGGAAGGGCAGCTGGGACGCACCGGAGCGGGTACGGTCAGGATCGCATTTCAGTATACCGGCGCCAGATGGATAAAATTCTCGGTTGTTCCCGCGTCCTATGGAGCCCTGATTGACCCGTACCGCATCTGTTCTTGGCGCCGCCTTGCTGCTGCTCGCGACCAGCCTGCCGACCATGGCGCAAAAGGTCCTGCTGTCCACCAGCGCAGGGGACATCGTGATCGAGCTGGACGCCACGCACGCCCCGAAGACGGTCGACAACTTCGTGACCTACGTGAAGGCCGGCCACTACGACGGCACGATCTTCCACCGCGTCATCGACAACTTCATGATCCAGGGAGGCGGCATGAAGCCCGACATGAGCGAGAAGCCGACGCGCGCACCGATCCCACTCGAGTCGCGCAACGGATTGGTGAACGCCCGAGGCACCGTGGCGATGGCCCGCACGATGGTGCCGGATTCGGCCACCGCACAGTTCTTCATCAACTTGAAGGACAACGCCTTCCTCGACGCGGCCAATTCGCGTGACGGCAACGGTTACGCCGTCTTTGGCAAAGTGGTGTCGGGAATGGACGTGGTCGAAAAGATCCGAGGCGTGGCAACAGGCAACAAGGGGCCGCACCAGAACGTGCCGCTCGAGGCGATCGTCATCCGCAAAGCAACATTGGAGAAATGAGATGAGCAAGACCGTAGAACTCGAGACCAGCGAAGGAAAGATCCGCGTGGAGGTCGACGCCGATAAGGCGCCGCTGAGCGCGCAGAACTTCCTCGACTACGTCCGCAAAGGTCATTACGACGGCACGGTATTCCACCGCGTCATCAAGGGCTTCATGGTCCAGTGCGGCGGTTTCGAGCCGGGCATGAAGCAGAAGGCCACCGGCGAGCCGATCGCCAACGAGGCCAACAACGGGCGGAAGAACCAGAAGTACACGCTGGCGATGGCGCGTACGTCGGATCCGAATTCGGCCACCGCACAGTTCTTCATCAACACGGCCGACAACGGTTTCCTGAACCATACGGCAGAGACGCTGCAAGGCTGGGGTTACGCAGTTTTCGGCGAGGTCGTTGCAGGCAAGGACGTGGTCGACCGCATCGAGTCCGTCGGCACGGGCCGCAAGGGCTTCCATGACGACGTGCCGCTGGAGGACGTGGTCATCCAGCGCGCGACCATCGTGGACTGACCCGGCACCGGCCATGCGCGATGCTGGCCGTGCACCACCGGCCCTGCCTGCCCTCTACCAGTGGGCGGCGCCGGCAACCTGGCGCAGCGTCGACTTCATATCCGACCTGCATCTGGCACCCGGTCACCCGCGAACCGTAGAGGCCTGGGCCGCACACCTGAAGCACACGCCGGCGGACGCGGTGCTGATGCTCGGCGACCTGTTCGAGGTCTGGGTCGGCGACGACCAGCGGCACCGCGAGTTCGAGCGGCACTGCGTACAGGTTCTGGCC
>JAHEDN010000204.1 GCA_024641225.1 Burkholderiales bacterium
GAGGAAGACGAGGCAGGGGCTGAACTCGTCAACGAGGCGCTCGACGCGATCGTCGCGCTGGTGCCCGAGGATGACGAGGAGGTCGACGCCGCCGAGGAACCGCCTGACGCCCGCGAAGACATGGTCGCCGACGCGCTGATCGCCGCCTACGACCTGCGCGACCACTGGCGCGACGTGCAGTTCGAGGAGATTCGCATCAAGGCGCCGATCCGCCGTGAGGCAAAGGTCGGCCGCAACGATCCCTGCCCGTGCGGCAGCGGGAAGAAGTACAAGCTCTGCCACGGGCGCGAGCATTGAAGGCCGGCGGCCTTCGGCCGCCGATCGTTCAGGCCGACTCGCTATCCTTGCCGAAGAATGCAGTTCGCGGCGACGGCCGCACCCTGCACGAGGAGACACAACACGATGAACACCGCCACCACGCTGGCCGAACTCGACCGGCAGCAGTCGATCCATCCGCACACCAACCTGCGCAGGCACGAGGCGAAGGGGCCGGTCATCATGACGCGCGGCCGCGGCATCCATGTCTACGACGTCGACGGCCGCGAGTACATCGAGGGCATGGCGGGACTGTGGTGCGCCTCGCTCGGCTTTTCGAACGAACGCCTGATCGCCGCCGCGACGAAGCAGCTGAACACGCTGCCGTACTACCACGGCTTCGCGCACAAGACCACGGACGTGGCGATCGAGGTCGCGCGCGACCTGCTGGCGATCGCACCCGGCAAGATGGCACGCGCGTTCTTCGGCACCAGCGGCTCGGACGCCAACGACAGCGCGATCAAGATGGTCCGCTACTACAACAACGCGCTCGGCCGGCCGCAGAAGAAACAGATCATTGCCCGCACGCGCGGCTACCATGGGGTGAGCATCGCCACCGCGAGCCTCACCGGGCTGCCGAACATCCACGCCGGCTTCGACCTGCCCGGCCCGGGCGTGCTGCACACCGACTGTCCGCACTACTACCGCTTTGCGCAGCCGGGCGAGAGCGAGGAAGCCTTCGCCAGCCGGCTCGCCGCCAATCTCGAGAAGCTGATCGAGAAGGAAGGGGCCGACACGATCGCCGCCTTCATCGCCGAACCGGTGATGGGCGCCGGCGGCGTAATCGTCCCGCCGGCCACCTACTTCGAAAAAGTGCAGCCGATCCTGATGAAGCACGACATCCTGCTGATTGCCGACGAGGTGATCTGTGGCTTCGGTCGCACCGGGCAGATGTGGGGCAGCCAGACGTACAGCATCGACCCGGACATCATCGTCTGCGCCAAGGCGCTGACCGGTGCCTACGTGCCGTTTTCGGCGACGATGGTCTCGGCGCGCGTGTACGAGCCGATCGCCGAACACTCGGCGAAGCTCGGCACCTTCGGCCACGGCTACACGTACTCGGCGCACCCGCTCGGCGCGGCAGTGGCGATCGAGGCGCTGAAGATCTATCGCGAGACCGACATCGCCGCGCGCGTTCGCAGCCTCGCGCCGCAGTTCCAGGGCGGGCTGCGCAAGCTCGCGGCCAGCCCGATCGTCGGTGAAGTACGCGGCGTGGGACTGATCGCCGCTGTCGAACTGGTCAAGGACAAGGCCGCCAGGGCCTCGTTTCCCGCCGCCGCCGCGGTCGCGGCACAGTTCGCGGAGCGCGCGCACGCCCACGGCCTCGTCGTGCGGGCGCTGGGCGACGCGGTCGCGCTGTGCCCGCCGCTGATCATCGAGCCGGCACAGATCGACGAGATGCTGGCGCGCTTCGGCCGGGCGCTGAGCGACACCGAGGCCTACGTCGATCAGCTGCAGTAGCGGACGATCGCCGCAGCCGCCGGAGTGCCGCCTTGAGCTTCGTGCTCTTCGACGATGTGTGCAAGACCTACGACGGCGTGGCCAACGTCGTCGACCACCTCCACCTCGAGGTCGGCGAGGGCGAATTCCTGTCGCTGCTCGGCCCGTCGGGCTCGGGCAAGACCACCACGCTGATGATGCTGGCCGGCTTCGAGCGGCCCACCGCGGGCCATATCCGGCTGCGCGGCGAGTCGATCGAGCGGCTGCCGCCCTACCGGCGCAACTTCGGCATGGTGTTCCAGAACTACGCGCTGTTTCCGCACATGACGGTCGGCGAGAACCTCGCCTTCCCGCTGTCGGTGCGCGGTGTGGCCAGGGGCGACGCCGCGCAGCGGGTCGGCCGCGCGCTCGAGATGGTGCGCCTACCCGGCTACGAGTCGCGCCTGCCGGGACAGCTTTCCGGCGGCCAGCAGCAGCGGGTTGCGGTGGCGCGCGCGCTGGTATTCGAGCCGCAGCTGATCCTGATGGACGAGCCGCTCGGCGCGCTCGACAAGCAGCTGCGCGAGGAAATGCAGCTCGAGTTGCGCGGCCTGCACGAGCGGCTCGGCATCACCACCGTCTATGTCACGCACGACCAGTCCGAGGCGCTGACGATGTCGGACCGCATCGCCGTGTTCCATCACGGCCGGATTCAGCAGGTGGCCGACCCGCAGACGATCTACGAGCAGCCGGCCAACCTGTTCGTCGCCTCGTTCATCGGCGAGAGCAACCGGCTCGCCGCGCAGGTCGTCGAGACGAACGACGACGGCCGGTGCGCGGCGCGCATCGCCGACGGCGTCGTGCTGCGCGGCCGGGCGGCGGGCCCCTGCAGGCTGTCGGCAGAGGTAGTGATTGCAGTGCGGCCCGAGCGGATCGCGGTCACCGCGGAAGCAGCGGCCGACCTCCGGGAAAACGAACTGCCCGGGGTGGTCGAGGAAACCATCTTTCTCGGCGGTCACCTGCGGGTGCGGCTGAAATGCGCGGCCGGCGAGATCGTCGCGAGCGTGCCGATCCAGGAGGCCGGGGCGGTGCCGCCGGCCGGAAGCCACGCCGTCGCCCGCTGGCCGGCGGCGAGTACAGTCATTTTTCCGGCGTGAGACACGCCGACGTACGAGGAGGAGAGCAACGATGAACAAGAGAGCAAACACCCTGCTGATCGCGCTCGGCGCCACGCTGGCGCTCGCAACCGCGGCGCAGGCACGCGACCTGTCGGTGGTGTCGTGGGGCGGCGCCTACCAGGATGCGCAGAAGGAGGCCTACTTCAGGCCGTTCATGGAAAAGACCAAGGTCAAGATGGTCGACGAGAGCTGGGACGGCGGCATCGGCGTGCTGCGCGCCAAGATGCAGGGCGGCGCCAACAACTGGGACGTGGTGCAGGTCGAAAGCGAGGAGCTGGCGCTCGGCTGCGAGGAAGGGCTATTCGAGAAAATCGACTGGGCCAAGCTCGGCGGTAAGGACAAGTTCCTCAAGGATGCGGTCAGCGAATGCGGCGTCGGCGCGATCGTCTACAACTTCGTGCTCGCCTACGACGGCGACAAGATCAAGGACGGCCCGAAGAGCTGGAAGGATTTCTGGGACATCAAGAAATTCCCGGGCAAGCGCGCGCTGCGCAAGGGACCGAAGACCAACCTCGAGATCGCGCTGATCGCCGACGGCGTGGCGCCGGGCGATGTGTACAAGACGCTGTCGACGCCGGCCGGCGTCGAGCGCGCCTTCAACAAGCTGTCGCAGCTGAAGCCGAGTCTGATCTGGTGGGAAAAGGGCGCGCAGCCGCCGCAGATGCTGGCCTCGGGCGAAGCAGCGATGGTGTCGGCCTACAACGGCCGTATCGCCGCCGCCAACAAGAGCGACAAGAAGAACTTCAGGATGAGCTGGAACGGCAGCCTGTACACGGTCGACTCTTGGGTGATCATGAAAGGCTCGCCGAACAAGGCGCAGGCCGAGCAGTTCCTCGCCTTCGTCAGCGATCCGCAGAACCAGAAGAACCTGCCGCCGAAGATCCCCTACGGCATCACGCACAACGCCGCCACTGCGCTGGTCGACAAGGCGATCCTGCCCGACCTGCCGACCAACCCGGCCAACCTCAAGGTGTCGCTGTACCTGAGCGACAAGTTCTGGCTCGAGAACCTCGACAAGCTGAACCAGCGCTTCAACGCGTGGCTGGCCAAGTAGCGCGCGCCTGAGCCTCGCCCCCTCGCCTCGACCGACCTGCCGCGCTTCGGCAGTCGGCGGGCGGGGGCTCACCGAACCCGCCCGACACGCCGCGATGCCGCCGCCGTCGCTCGCCGCCCAGCTGGCGCGGGCCGAGCGCGCGAAGAAGCTGAACGCCGCGCTGCTGACCGCGCCGCTGTTTCTGTTCCTGCTGCTGACCTTCCTGGGGCCTATCGGCGCACTGCTGACGAAGAGCTTCGTCGACACGGACCTTGCCGAGGCGCTGCCGCGGGTCACCCAGCAGATCAAGCGCTGGGACGGGCGCGCGCTGCCGGACGAGGCGACCTTCGCCGCCCTGATCGAAGACGTTCGTGCGGCGCGCGCGGCAGGCACGCTCGCGCCGGCGGCCACGAGGCTCAACTACGACGTCAGCGGGTTCCGGTCACTGATGTTCTCGACAGGGCGGCAGTTGCCGGAGAGCCTCGATGCGCCGGCGCGCGACACCCTGCTCGCTATCGACGCCAAGTGGGGCGAGACCCGGACCTGGGGCGCCATCGCCCGCGCCGCGGGGCCGACGACGTCGCTGTTCCTGCTCGCCGCAGTGGACCTCAAGCGCACTGCAGAGGGCAGCATCGTCGGCGCGCCGCGCGAGGAGGCGATCTTCGTTCGCGTGCTCGGCCGCACCTTCGCGATCTCGACCGCGGTCACGGTGCTGTGCCTGCTGCTGGGCTATCCGCTCGCCTACGTGCTCGCCACGCTGCCGGCACGCACCGCAAACGCCCTGCTCGTGCTCGTGCTGCTGCCGTTCTGGACCTCGCTGCTGGTGCGAACCTCCGCATGGATCGTCCTGCTGCAGCACGAAGGCGTGATCAACTCGGCGTTGCTGCAGGGCGGCCTCATCGACATCCCGCTCGAGATGCTGTACCGGCGCGCCGCCGTGTACACGGCGATGACACATGTGCTGCTGCCGTTCATGGTGCTGCCGCTCTACGCGGTGATGCGCACGATCCCGCCGGTGCACATGCGCGCCGCGCTGTCGCTCGGCGCGCGACCGCTGGCCGCGTTCTGGCGCGTCTATGCACCGCAGACGCTGCCCGGCGTGGGCGCCGGCGTGCTGATGGTTTTCATCCAGGCGCTCGGCTACTACATCACCCCGGCGCTGGTCGGCGGGCCGGATGACCAGATGCTCAGCTACTTCGTCGCCTTTTACGCCAGCAAGACGATCAACTGGGGCATGGCGGCGTCGCTGTCGCTGTCGCTGCTGGCGGCAACGATCGCGATGTATTTCGTGTACGACCGCCTGGTCGGCATCGACAAGATACGCATGGGCTGAACGATGCGCCCCGCCTACGAGAGCACGGGCCAGCGCGTCGGTCGCTACGCGCTGTGGACCTTCGCCGGCATCGTGCTGGTGTTCCTGATCGCGCCGATCGGCGTGATCGTGCCGCTTTCGTTCTCGGCGGGTTCGTTCCTGCACTTCCCGCTGCCCGGCCTTTCGCTGCGCTGGTACGAGGACTTCTTCACCTCGGAGCTCTGGCTGCCGGCACTGAAGAACAGCCTGATCGTCGGCAGCGGCGCCACGCTGATCGCCACCACGCTGGGCACGCTCGCCGCGGTCGGCTTCTGGCGGGCGCGCTTCCCCGGCCGGCGCCTGCTGTTCGCGGTGCTGTTGTCGCCGCTGGTGGTGCCGGTGGTGATCGTCGCCGTCGGCGTGTATTTCGCCTTCGCCCGGGTCGGCCTGACCGATGGC
>JAHEDN010000205.1 GCA_024641225.1 Burkholderiales bacterium
CAGTTTTCATGACGGCACGCCGTTCAGTGCCGACGACGTGATCTTCTCTTACAACCGCGCCAAAGGCGACGGCTCCGACGTCAAGACCTACGTGGGAGCGATCAAGGAGATCCGCAAGATCAACGATCACGCGATCGACATCGTCACCAACGAGCCATTCCCGATCCTGCCGGACGTGATCTCGCTGTGGATGATGATGAGCAAGAAGTGGTGCGAGGACAACCGCGCCACGCAGCCGGTCGACAAGCGCAAGGGTGTCGAGAACACCGCCTCGTTCAAGGCCAACGGCACGGGCCCGTTCCGCCTGCGCTCCCGCGAGCCCGGCATCCGGACCACGCTGGTGCGCAATCTCAACTACTGGGACAAGTCGATCGAGACCAACATCGAGGAAGTGATCTTCACGCCGATCGGCAACGCCAGCACGCGGGTGGCGGCGCTGCTGTCCGGCGAGATCGACATGATGGAACCCGTGCCGGTGCAGGACGTGAGCCGCATCGCCGGCAACGCGAACCTGAAGGTCATGCAGGGGCCGGAGCTGCGGACCATCTTCCTCGGCATGGACCAGTCGCGCAACGAGCTGCTGTTCTCGAACGTCAAGGGCAAGAATCCGTTCAAGGACAAGCGGGTGCGACAGGCCTTCTATCAGTCGATCGACATCAACGCGATCCAGAAGGTGGTGATGCGGGGCGCCTCGGCGCCGACCGGACTGATGATCGCGCCCGGCATCAAGGGCTTCCCGGCCGATCTCAACAAGCGGCTGCCGTACGACCCCGACGGAGCAAAGAAGCTTCTTGCCGACGCCGGCTACGCGCAGGGCTTCGAAGTCGGCATGAACTGTCCGAACGACCGCTACGTCAACGACGAGGAAATCTGCAAGGCGATCAGCGCGATGCTGGCCCGGGCCGGCGTCAAGGTGAACCTGGTGGCCGAAAGCAAGGCGACCTATTTTCCGAAGATCCTGTCGCGCAACACGTCCTTCTACCTGCTGGGCTGGACGCCCGGTTCGTACGACTCGCACAATCCGCTGTTCGCACTGATGGCCACGCCCGGCGCGGGCGGGCAGGGGCAGTTCAACCTCGGCAGCTACAGCAACACCAAGCTCGACGAGCTGACCCGGGCGATCGCCACCGAGACCGATCTTGGCAAGCGCACGGTGATGATCCACGAGGCAATGAAGATCCACCAGGACGACATTGGCCACATCCCGCTGCACCAGCAGGCACTGGCCTGGGCGATGAAGAAGAACATCGACACGGTGCAGCTCGCCGACAATTTCATGTTCTTGAAGTGGACGGTAGTGAAATGATGTGACGCGTGACCGGAGACCTGTGACCGGTTGGTTGCAGCAGGCGCGGCACGTTTACCGATATCGGGTCGCCGTCACCGGATCGCGCTCCTTTGCAACCGCTCACGGGTCATGGGTCACTGGCAATGAACTCCCTCGCCCGCCTCTGGGACAGCGACGTCGCGTACAGCTTCCGCACCTCCCCGGTGGCGGTCGCGGCGTTCGCGGTGGCGTTCATGCTGATCTTCTCGGCGGTGTTCGCCGAATGGGTCGCGCCGCACAACCCCTTCGACCTGGCGACGATCAATCTGCTGGATGCGTCCAAGCCGCCGGCGTGGTCGGCCGAAGGCGAGGCCAGGTTCTTCTTCGGCACCGACGACCAGGGCCGCGACGTGTACTCGGCCATCCTCTACGGCATGCGTATCTCGCTCGCCATCGGCGTGGCATCGGTCATCCTGTCGGTCGTGCTCGGCGTCGGTCTCGGCCTGCTGTCCGGGTACGTCGGCGGCCGTCTCGACGCGTTCATCATGCGCGTGTGCGACGTGATGCTGTCGTTCCCCGCGATCCTCGTCGCCCTGCTGATCGACGGCGTGTTCCGCGCCGCATTGCCCCGGGAGGCGCACGACGAGGTGGCTTTCTTCGTCCTGATCCTCGCGATCGCGCTGTCCGGCTGGGTGCAGTACGCCCGTACCGTGCGCGGCTCGACGCTGGTGGAGAAGAACAAGGAGTATGTGCAGGCGGCGCGGGTGATCGGCGTCTCGCCGCTGGCGATCATGGG
This sequence comes from Burkholderiales bacterium, assembly GCA_024641225.1. Taxonomy (GTDB): domain Bacteria; phylum Pseudomonadota; class Gammaproteobacteria; order Burkholderiales; family Burkholderiaceae_F; genus JADJWR01. Next base: position 2,064 of record JAHEDN010000205.1, read on the forward strand.
GCGGCACGTGCTGCCGAACGTGCTCGGTCCGGTGCTGGTCCTGGCCACCGTGCACATCGCCACCGCAATCATCACCGAGGCGACGCTCAGTTTTCTCGGCGTCGGCGTGCCGCCGACCACGCCGTCGCTCGGCACGCTGATCCGGATCGGCAACGAGTTCCTGTTCTCGGGCGAGTGGTGGATCACCATCTTCCCGGGCGCCGCGCTCGTCCTGCTGGTGCTGTCGGTTAACCTGCTCGGCGACTGGCTGCGCGATGCGCTCAATCCGAAGTTGCGGTGAGCCGGCGCAGCGGCACGCGGCAAGTCTCTTTCAAGGAGTCTGATCATGAAAGCGAAGTCCACGGCAGCAGCATCGCTGCTCGTCACTGCCGCATTCCTGTCCGGCTGCGCGACGACGTTTCAGGGTTCGTACCTCGTCGGCGAGCGTTACTACCGGGCCGACGCGAAGTCTTATCCGGTCATCATTCTCTCCGTCGACGGCAAGGACACGACGATGCGGCGGGTGTTGGTCGATCCCGGTGAACGGGTCATTCGCGTCCAGGCACCGCCGGTGCCGGGGGCGCCGTCCCAGACGGCGACGCTGACGCTCGACGTCAAGCCCTGCTTCACGTACTACATCGTCGCGGAGCGAGACAGCCGGATTTCGGCGCCGTTCACGCCCAAGGTCGACTACGCTGAACCGATCGGCGGCTGCAAAGCCGGCATGTAGCAGCGCACATGGCCGAACCGCTGCTCGACGTCCGCAGCCTGCGGGTCGAGTTTCCGACGCGACGCGGCACGCTGCTCGCCGTCGACGACGTCTCCTTCTCGATCGCCGCCGGGGAGGTGCTCGGCGTCGTCGGCGAATCAGGCGCAGGCAAGTCGCTGACCGGCGCCGCCGTGATCGGGCTGCTGGAGCCGCCCGGACGCATCGCGCGAGGCGAGGTCAAGCTCGCCGGACTGCGCATCGACAACCTGCCGCCCGACGAGATGCGCAAGGTGCGAGGCAGGGAGATCGGCGCCATCTTCCAGGACCCGCTGACTTCGCTCAATCCGCTGTACACCGTGGGCCAGCAACTGACCGAGACGATCACCACCCACCTGCACATGTCGCAGCAGAAGGCGCAGGCCCGCGCGATCGAGCTGCTGGCGGCCACCGGGATTCCGGCGCCGGAGCGACGCATCGATCATTACCCGCACCAGTTTTCCGGCGGCATGCGGCAACGGGTGGTGATCGCGCTCGCGCTGGCCGCGGAGCCGAAGCTCGTGATCGCCGACGAGCCGACCACCGCGCTGGACGTGTCGATCCAGGCGCAGATCATCGAGCTGCTCAAGATGCTTTGCCGCGAAAAGAAGACGGCGGTGATGCTGATCACGCACGACATGGGGGTGATCGCCGAAACCGCCGACCGCGTCGCGGTCATGTACGCCGGCCGCATTGCCGAGATCGGACCGGTCTCGGAAGTCATCCACCGGCCCCGGCATCCGTACACGGTGGGACTGATGGGCTCGATTCCGAGCATGGAGCACGAGATCGAGCGGCTGGCGCAGATCGAGGGCAGCATGCCGCGGCTGACCGAAATCCCCGCTGGATGCGCCTTCCACCCGCGCTGCGAGAAGGCTTTCGCCCGCTGCAGCCGCGAACGCCCCGAGCTGATGCCGGTCGGCGACTCGCGGGCGGCGTGCTGGCTGAATGATGCCGGCGGCGGAGCCATGGCCGCATGAGCGCCGTCCGCACGCCTTCCGAGCGACTTTCCGCATCGGGTGACGTGATCGTCAGGGCCGACGGCATCTCGAAGTACTTCGATGTTTCGCCGCCTTGGCTGAACCGCGTGCTTGAGGGCAAGCCGCGGACGATCCTGCACGCGGTCGACGACGTCAGCTTCGAGATCCGCCGCGGCGAAACGCTGTCGCTGGTCGGCGAGTCGGGCTGCGGCAAGTCCACCGTCGCGCGGGTGCTGGTCGGGCTGTATGCGCCGAGCGCGGGCCGCGTAGAGTTCTTCGGCCGCGACCTGCGCGAGATGAACAGCGCCGCTGGCCGCGGCCAGCGGCAGAAGCTGCAGATGATCTTCCAGGACCCTTACGCGAGCCTCAACCCGCGCTGGCGCATCGCCGACATCATTGCCGAGCCGCTGCGTGCGCACGGCTTGATGACCGACGCGCGGAAGATCACTGCTCGGGTCGACGAGCTGCTCGGCCTGGTTCGCCTCTCGCCGGCCGACAAGGTGAAGTACCCGCACCAGTTCTCCGGTGGCCAGCGCCAGCGCATCTCGATCGCGCGCGCGCTGGCCACCAACCCCGAGTTCCTGGTCTGCGACGAGCCGACCTCGGCGCTCGACGTGTCGGTGCAGGCGCAGGTGCTGAACCTGATGAAAGACCTGCAGCGCGAACTTGGGCTGACGTATCTGTTCATCTCGCACAACCTGGCGGTCGTGCACCACATCTCCGACCGGGTCGGCGTGATGTACCTGGGCCGGATCGTCGAGATTGCACCGAAAGCGCGGCTGTTTTCCGCGCCGAGCCATCCGTACACGCGCATGCTGCTCGACGCGATCCCGGACCTGGACATGACCGGCCGCGCCCGCACGCCGGTGGCTGGCGAAGTGCCGAACCCGCTCAATCCCCCGTCGGGCTGCACGTTCCATCCGCGCTGCCCGCATGCCGACGAGCGCTGCAGGCGCGAGGCGCCGACGCTGAAACTGCACCGGCATGACGGTGGCGAGGCACAGGTCGCCTGCCACGCGGTCGAGGAAGGCCGGATCGGCTAGGGCCTCCTGCGTTCGGGGATTCCCGGCTGGCCAGTGGGTGGACACTGGGGCACCCTTCACCGTGCCTCGGAGCTTCGATGATCAGGACAGCATTCCTATTTGCCGCGCTGCTTGCCGCAGCGCCGGACGCGCATGCGCAGGTGGTCCAGACCCGCGAGCACGCGGTGCGCGTGGTCACGGTCACCGAAGGGCTCGACCGGCCCTGGGGGCTCGCCTTCCTGCCCGACGGCCGCATGCTGGTCACCGAGCGACCGGGGCGGATGCGCGTCGTGGGCGAGGACGGCAAGCTCGACCCAGTACCGGTGGCCGGACTGCCGCGGGTCGATGCGCAGGGCCAGGGCGGGCTGCTCGACGTCGCGCTGCATCCGAAGTACCGCGACAACGGCTGGATCTACTGGAGCTACGCGCAGCGCGACGCATCGGGCGACAACGGCACCGAGGTGGCGCGCGGCAGGCTGGCCGGCGGCCCGGGTGCCTGGCGGATGGATGCCGTCGAGGTCATCTTCCGCATGGCGCCGAAGTCGAACACCGCCTTTCATTTCGGCTCGCGGCTCGTTTTCGATCGCAGCGGTTTCCTTTACGTCACGTTGGGCGACCGGGGCACGATGGCGCGTGCGCAGAAGCTCGACGATCACGCCGGGAAGATCCTGCGCCTGACCGACGACGGCAAGCCGGCGCCGGGCAATCCGTTCCTCGGCGACCCGAAGGCCAGGCCGGAGGTCTTCACGCTCGGTCACCGCAACGTCCAGGGCGCGGCGCTGCATCCGCTGACCGGCGCGCTATGGGCGAGCGAACACGGCCCGCAGGGAGGCGACGAACTGAATGTCATCAAGGCGGGCGTGAACTACGGCTG
>JAHEDN010000206.1 GCA_024641225.1 Burkholderiales bacterium
GTGGCATAGACCGCCAGCGAGAGGCTGTAGACATAGGGACTGGCAATGACCGGACGCCCGCTGTCGGCGCGCTGGTCGGCGTAGTAGGCGATCGCGAACAGCAGCCCGAGGTAGGCGAAGGAGACCGCGACGATGACCCAGCCCTGGAGCATGGGAGAAAAGGCTCAGTCGTCGCGTTCGACCGCGCGCGCCATCAGCACGATCAGCACGGTCCAGGCGCCGAAGATCCACGCGTAGAGCAGCGGCACGCCGAAGAACGTGCCCGGCCGGTTGAACAGCGCCAGCACCGGGTAGTTGAACAGCAGGCCGCCCAGCATGGCGAGCGCGACCAGCCTCGCGGACCTGCGTCCCGGCTTCATGATCCTTGTCTCCTCGGCCTCATCGCGGCGCGCTGCCCGTCTCGCGGTCGGCGGCCGGCCGGCGGATACGGTAAGCGGCGCTGCTCGACGCTGTCAAACGTTCGCGGGGCCCGCCGCGCTTCAGCGCCGCGACTGCTTCATCAAACGCTGCTGCTCGCGCTTCCAGTCCTTCTCGCGCGTTGCGTCTCGCTTCTCGAACTGCCGCTTGCCCTTGGCCAATCCGATGTTCAGCTTGATGCGGCCCTTGGCGTAGTGCAGGTCGAGCGGCACCAGCGTGTAGCCGGAGCGCTCCACCTTGCCGATCAGCTTGCGGATCTCGGCGGCATTGAGCAGCAGTTTGCGCGTGCGGGTGGGCTCGGGGTTGATGTGCGTGGAGGCGGTCTTCAGTGGCGTGATGTGCGCGTTGAGCAGGAAGATCTCGCCGTTGCGCACGATCACATAGGCCTCCTTCAGCTGCGCCTGCCCGGCGCGGATGGCCTTGACCTCCCAGCCCTCGAGCACGAGGCCGGCTTCGAAGCGTTCCTCGACTGTGTAGTCGAAGAAGGCCTTCTTGTTCTGGACGATTGACATCGGCGGCGCTGGTGCGGCAGACGCGCCGCTATGATTCGTCATTATCGATCATGCATCGCGTCGAACGCAGCGTACTGGTTCCGTACAGCGCCGAGCAGATGTACGAGCTCGTCGCAGCGGTCAGGGACTATCCGAAATTCCTGCCCTGGTGCGCGGGCACCCATGTGCGCCCGCGCCGCAACGGCCTGGTCGACGCGACGATCGAGATTCACTATCGCGGCGTGCGCAGCCGCTTCACCACCTGCAACGACAACCGGGCACCCGAAAGCATCCACATGACGCTGGTCGAAGGGCCGTTCCGGCGACTCGCGGGTCAGTGGGATTTCCGGCCGCTGCGCGAGGATGCGTGCAAGGTTCACCTGCACCTGCACTACGACTTTGCACCGGGCCTTCTTGGTCGCGCGATCGCGCCGGTGTTCGAGGGCATCGCGGGCTCGCTGGTCGACTCGTTCACGCGCCGCGCGGAGTCACTTTATGAAGTCCGCTGAGGGCGACGGCGAACTGCGCGTCAGCGTGGTCTACCTGCGGCCGGAGCTGGTTTTCGAGAAGGCGCTGCGACTTCCGGCGGGCGCCACCGTCGGCGCGGCGATCGAGGCCAGCGGCATCCGCGACGTGGTGACCGAACTGGCCAACGTCAAACTCGAAGTCGGCGTTTTCAGCCAGCTTCGCAAACCGGCCGATCCGCTTTACGACGGCGACCGCGTCGAGATCTATCGGCCGCTGACGATCGACCCGAAGGAGGCGCGCCGGGTCAGGGTTGCCGTGCGGCGGCGGCGCAAGGCGAGCAGACCAGTTTCGAACGGCTGAGTCGGCCGTCGCTCAGCGGCACTGCTGTTCGATCTGCGCGCGCGTGCGCTCGGTTTCGCTGGCGCGCGCCGCGTCGTCGAGGAACTCCTGCTGCCCGGCGGCGTTCAGGCGCGCGACGCGGAAGCCGCCTTCGAGCGCGCGCTGGTATGCACGCAGCCTTTCACAGTTCTCGGCAATCTGCGCCTTGCGCGCGTCTTCATCGGCGGCCTTCTTTTCGGCCGCGGCCAGCTGCTGCTGGCGCTTCCGCGACTCGATCTCGCGTTCGACATACGTTGGCGCACGGGGCTGCGCTGCGGCCTGCGGCGCCTCGGGCTGTGCCTTCGCCTCCGCGGGAGTTTCGCTCTGCGCCTCGGGCATGACATCGGAGCGAGGGGCGGGCGTTGCCGGCGGCTGGCGAACGATGTCCCGTGCCTGAATCGAACTCGGCGGTGGCACGTCCGAGTACACCATCCGGCCGGCCGAATCGCGCCACGCCCACTGCGCGGCCGCTGGTGTCGAGCAGGCGAGCGCGGCGGCCGAGACGGCGGCCAGCAGCAGCATTCTTGCCGGGTTCATCGCAAGTCCTCCGTGGCTAGGCGGAATTGTCGTGGAGCAGGTGGCTCACTGGCAATTGCATCGCGTTCGCCCGTCCAGCCTAGACCGGTGCCTCGATACGCCTGCGTATACTCCACCTTTGCGTCATGAGGATTTGCCATGCGGTTGAGCGAAAAAGCGCTGACCTTCGATGACGTTCTGCTCCTTCCGGCCTATTCGGCCGTCCTTCCCCGCGACACCCAACTTTCGACCCGTCTCACGCGCAACGTTGCGCTGAACCTGCCGCTCGTTTCGGCGGCGATGGACACGGTGACCGAAGCGCCGCTGGCGATCACGCTGGCCCAGGAAGGCGGAATCGGCATCATTCACAAGAACCTGAGCCCGCAAAAGCAGGCTGCCGAGGTCGCCAAGGTCAAGCGCTTCGAGGCTGGCGTGCTGCGCGATCCGATCACCGTCACGCCCGACATGCCGGTGCGCGAGGCGATCGCCCTGCAGCGGACGAACCGGATCTCGGGCCTGCCGGTGGTGGAGGGCGGGCGCGTCGTCGGCATCGTGACCAACCGCGACCTGCGCTTCGAAGAGCGGCTCGACGCGCCGGTCGCCGAGATCATGACCCCGCGCGAGAAGCTGATCACGGTGCGCGAGGGAGCCAGCCTCGACGAGGCCAAGGCGCTGATGCACCGTCACCGGCTCGAGCGCGTGCTGGTGATCAACGGCGAGTACGAGCTGCGCGGCCTGATCACGGTCAAGGACATCACCAAGGCCACCGAGCATCCGAACGCCGCCAAGGACGAACTCGGCAAGCTGCGTGTCGGCGCCGCAATCAGCACCGGGGTGGACTCCGACGAGCGTGCCGAACTGCTGGTCAAGGCCGGCGCCGACGTGCTGGTGGTCGACACGGCACACGGCCACAGTCAGGGGGTTCTCGACCGTGTCGCGTGGGTGAAGAAGAACTTCCCCAAGGTCGACGTGATCGGCGGCAACATCGCGACCGCGGCCGCGGCCAAGGCGCTGCTCGATGCCGGCGCCGACGGCGTCAAGGTCGGCATTGGCCCGGGCTCGATCTGCACCACGCGGGTAGTCACCGGCGTCGGCGTTCCGCAGATCACCGCGGTGTCCAACGTCGCGAAGGCGCTGGCCGGGACCGGCGTGCCACTGATCGCCGACGGCGGGATCCGCTACTCGGGCGACATTGCCAAGGTTCTGGCGGCGGGCGCCTGGAGCGTGATGCTCGGCAGCATGTTCGCCGGCACCGAGGAAGCGCCAGGTGAGGTCATCCTCTACCAGGGCCGCTCGTACAAGAGCTACCGCGGCATGGGCAGCCTGGGCGCGATGCAGCAGGGTTCGGCCGAGCGCTACTTCCAGGACAACGACGCCAATGTCGACAAATTCGTCCCCGAGGGCATCGAGGGCAGGGTGCCGTACAAGGGCAGTGTGCTGACGATCGTCTTCCAGCTTGCCGGCGGCATCCGTTCCGCGCTCGGCTACTGTGGCTGCCAAAGCATCGAAGAGATGCGCACTCGTTCGGAGTTCGTCGAGATCACGCACGCCGGCGTGCGCGAGTCGCACGTGCACGATGTGCAGATCACGAAAGAGGCGCCGAATTACCGCGTGGAGTAGGCAGGACCGTCGGGCGTCCCCCAAGTCAGCGACGCTGCAGGTGTTTCCTAGCTCTTCCCACTGGGCACTGCCGGACGGCCGACGACTGAAGCGAGCATGAATCACGAAACGATCCTGATCCTCGACTTCGGCTCGCAGGTCACGCAGCTGATCGCGCGTCGCGTGCGCGAGGCCGGCGTGTACTGCGAGATCCATCCGAGCGAGGCCTCGCCACAGTTCATCCGTGAATTCGCGCCGAAGGGCGTGATCCTTTCCGGCAGCCACATGTCGGCCTACGAGGAGTCGACCGACCGCGCGCCGGCCGACGTGTTTTCACTCGGTGTGCCCGTGCTCGGCATCTGCTATGGCATGCAGACGATGGCGCAGCAGCTCGGTGGCCGGGTCGAGGGCGGACACCATCGCGAGTTCGGCTATGCCGAAGTGCGGGCGCGCGGACACACGAAGCTGCTTGGCGGAATCGAGGACTTCCGCACCGCCGAGGGGCACGGCATGCTCAAGGTGTGGATGAGCCACGGCGATCGGGTGGTCGACCTGCCGCCCGGCTTCCGGCTGATGGCGAGCACCGAGAGTTGCCCGATCGCCGGCATGGCCGACGAGGAGCGCCGCTTCTATGGCGTGCAGTTCCATCCCGAGGTCACGCATACGCTGCAGGGACAGTCGATCCTGACCCGCTTCGTGCTCGAGATCTGCGGCTGCCGCGGCGACTGGAACATGCCGGACTACGTCAGCGAGGCAGTGGCGAAGATCCGCGAGCAGGTCGGCACCGAGGAGGTCATCCTCGGCCTGTCGGGCGGCGTCGATTCGTCGGTCGCGGCGGCGCTGATCCACAAGGCGATCGGCCCGCAGCTCACCTGCGTGTTCGTCGACACCGGGCTGTTGCGGCTGAACGAACCGCAGCAGGTGGTCGATACGTTCGACCGGCACATGGGGCTGCACCTGCTGCACGTCGATGCGAGCGAGCGCTTCATTGGGAAGCTCGCCGGTGTCAGCGACCCGGAAGCCAAGCGCAAGATCATCGGCGCCGAGTTCGTGTACGTCTTCCAGGAGGAGGCGGCGAGGCTGCCGAACGCCAGGTGGCTCGCCCAGGGGACGATCTACCCCGACGTGATCGAATCGGCCGGCGCCAAGACCAAGAAAGCCACCACGATCAAGAGCCACCACAACGTCGGTGGCCTGCCCGAGACGCTGCACCTGAAGCTGCTCGAGCCGTTGCGCGAGTTGTTCAAGGACGAGGTGCGCAAGCTCGGCGATGCGCTCGGCCTGCCGCACGACATGGTCTACCGCCACCCGTTCCCTGGCCCGGGGCTGGGCGTGCGCATCCTCGGCGAGGTCAGGCGCGACTTTGCCGACCTGCTGCGCCGGGCCGACGCCATCTTCATCGAGGAACTGCGCACCAGTGGCTGGTACGACAAGACGAGCCAGGCCTTCGCGGTGTTCCTGCCGGTCAAGAGTGTCGGCGTGATGGGCGACGGCCGCACCTACGAGTGGGTGGTCGCGCTGCGCGCGGTGCAGACGCAGGATTTCATGACCGCGCACTGGGCGCACCTGCCACACGACCTGCTGGCGCGGGTGTCGAACCGCATCATCAACGAGGTGCGTGGCATCAATCGCGTCGTCTACGACATCTCGGGCAAGCCGCCGGCAACGATCGAGTGGGAATAGGTTCTGCCCTCCGGCGGGGCCTTGGGGCAGCAAAGAGATCGAAGAATGTCCGACGCGTCACCGAAGATGACGGAGCAGCCGTTCACGGCTGAACAATGGCTGCG
>JAHEDN010000207.1 GCA_024641225.1 Burkholderiales bacterium
GGAAGAACATCACCACGGCCATGATCACCAGCCCCATCGCGCCGGTATGCCAGTTGAGCAACCGGCTCCAGGTCAGCGTCGCGAGCGACTCGACGAACACCGCGCCGATCAGCGGACCGAACACGGTGCCCGCCCCGCCCAGCAGGAAGATCACGAAGGACTTCACCGCGATGCCCATGTCGAATACCGACGGGGGATCGATGTAGGTGAGCCAGTACGCGTTCACGCCTCCGGCCAGCCCGGTCAGCGCCGCGCTGACCATCCACGCTGCGGTCTTCGCGCGCGTGGTGCGGATGCCCATCGCCTGAGCCTTGACTTCGTTGTCGCGGATCGCCTGACAGGCGATGCCCAGCCGGATCGCGCGAAAGCGCCAGGTGACCGCCAGGCTGAGCACGAGCACACCCGTCATCAGGTAGTAGAAGAATGCGGCGTTGCCCACCGGTCCTCCGGGGGGCAGCGGCAGCGACAATCCCATGCCGCCGCCGGTCAGCGGCGTCGTGTTGCTGACCACCTCCTTGATGGCTTCGTTCAGGCCCAGCGTGGCGATGGCGAAGTAGTGTCCCTTCAGGCGCAGCAGCGGTGGGCCGATCGCCAGCACCATCAGCGGGCACACCGCGACGCCGCCCAGCAGGGCGAGCGCGAACGGCGCGTCGAGCCGCACCATGAGAATGCCGGTGACGTAACCGGAGAGCCCGAAGAAGACCACGTTGCCGAACGCCGGGTAGCCGGTATAGCCGGCCATGATGTTCATTCCCTGAGCGAGCACCGCGTACATGTAGATGCTCGCCAGCACGCGCAACCAGTACGGATTCAGCCACGCCGGCCCCGCCAGCAGCAGCAGCGCGCCGACCGCGAGGAGCGCGGCGCCGGCGACCCGCCTCACACGCGCTCGGCGCGGGTCGCCGCCCGCGTCGCGGCTATGGCGCGCGCTCTGGTCAGATCCTGGCATCGGCAAGGTAGCGGTTCCCGAACAGTCCGCGCGGCCGGACCAGCAGAATGGCCAGCAGCAGGAAGAAGCTGACCGCGTCGCGGTATCCAGGCGCGATCAGGCCCGAGACGATGCTCTCGGCGACGCCCAGCACGATGCCCGCAACGATCGCTCCGTGCATGCTGCCGAGCCCGCCCAGCACCACGATGACGAATGCCTTCATCGTGAGGCCGTCGCCGGTGACCGGGGTGAACGAATACACCACCGCGATCAGCGACCCGGCAGCGCCCGCCATCGCGGCGCCGAGACCAAACGTGATCGCGTACACCCGATTCGTGTCGATCCCGAGCAGGTTGGCGGCGCGCGCGTTCTGCGCCGTCGCCCTGATGCTGTGGCCGGTTCGCGTGTGGTTCATGAAAAGGTGGAGCAGCAGCGTCAGCAGGAGGGCCACCGCGAACACCGCGATCCGGATGTACGGCAGACGGATCCCGCCGAACTCGAGCGCGGCGCTGGCGTAGGGGAGCGTGATCGCGCGCACGTCGGCGCTGAAGAGCTGCAGGTTGATGTTGACGAGGACCCTGTCCAGTCCGAACGTCAGGATGAGCGTCATGAACAGGGACTTCACCGCGACCCGGTGCAGCAGGACGCGGTAGAGCAGGTAGCCGAAGACGAACAGCGCCGCCCCGGCGACCGGCAGCAGCAGGAACGGGTCGGTGCCGAACCTCGTCCACAGCAGCCAGGTGACGTAGGCGCCGATGATGATCATCGAGCCGTGGGCGAGATTGATCAGGTTCGTGACGCCCCAGATGAGCGAGAAACCGATCCCCATGCAGGCGTACAAGCCGCCAAGCAGGATGCCCGAGAGGATGACCTGGAGCGTCAGCACGGGAAAAAACGCGCCGCGCCGTCAGAATGAACGGCGCGGGCGCATCGAGCCAGGTCCCGGGCGGCCGACATGCCGCCCGGCCGTCGACCCATCAGTGCTGCATGGGGTAGATGAGTTTCGCCTGCGCCCCCTCGGCGGGATAGACGACGACCGCCTTCCCGTTCTGGACCTGGACCACCGACATGCCCTTCGCGATGTTCTGGCCCTTCTCGTTGAAGCGCACGGGCCCGTACGCGGTCATGATGTCGGTCGCGGCGATCGCGTCGCGCACCTTCTTCGGATCGAGTGACCCGGCCTTCTCGATCGCGCGCTGGTACACCTCGAGCGCGGCCACCGACTGCGGCGGATGGTAGTCGGGGACGTGCCCGTACTCTTTTTGCAGCATCTCGGAGAGCTGGGATGCCGTCCAGCCGAAGATCTCGTCCTTCCACGGCGCATTGGACGCCCACTGGATCGGCTCGAGGATCCCCTCGGCCTTGGGACCGAGCGCGTCGATGAAGCCCGGCAGGGTCGGCCCGAGCGAGACGCCGAACATCTTGGGCTTGATGCCCAGCTCGGCGATCTGCCGGGCGATGACGGTCATGTCACCGGTGTAGCCGGCGGCGAGCACCAGGTCGGGATTCTTGGTCTTCATCGCAGCCAGCATCGCGGAGAAATCCTTGGTGCCGGTCGGATAGATCTCGTTGTAGACGACCTCCAGCCCAGCCTCCTTGGCCTGCTGCGCTGCGGCCTCGGCGCTGGACTTCGGGAACAGCGCGTTCTCGCTGATGAGCGCGACGCGTTGCGCCCGGGGGTTTGCGGCCGCCGCCATCTTGATCGTGTTGCCCGTGTACTGGGCGAGCGGCGTCAGCGTCGCGAAGATGTACTTGAAGCCCCGTTCGAAGACGGCGGGCGACGCGGCGTGCGCGGCGATCATCGGCAGCTGGTACTTCTCGGCGACCGCGCTCGCCGCGAAGGTGACTCCGCTCGAGTAGGGTCCGAGCAGCAGCTTGATGCCGTCCTCGTTGATCAGCTTCTCGTAGAGCTTGGCCGACGTGGCGGGAGTGCTCGCGTCGTCGTAGTACTTGATCGCGACCTTGTAGGTCTTGTCGCCGACCTTGATGCCGCCCTTCGCGTTGATTTGCTTGACGTAGAAGTCGTATCCCTCCCTCACCAGGCGCCCCTCGGTGGCCATGCCGCCGGTCTGCGAAAGGGCCGCGCCGAAGGTGATGACGTCCTCCGCGAGCGCCGGCTGTACGAGCCCGCCCGCCACGACCAGGGCCAGTGCCCCCAGTGCGCGGGTTCCCCAGCCACGCAGCGGCGCCAGCCCGCCGACGGCTCGGTGATTCAGAGTGAAACCAGACATGGTCGAGTCCTTTTCCTTTGACAACGTGAGGTGCTAACCTAACATACGTTAGGCGAGGTCGAAAGCAACCAGCGATGCGGCAAGCGTGATATTTTTCTCGATTCATCCTGCGTTTCCGGTCCCGGCTCACGGCGGCAGCGGGCGGGTCACCCCCGCATGAATCCGGACAACCTGCTCGAGGTGCGCGCCCTGCGAAAAACGTTCAGCGGCGTACTGGCCAACGACAGCGTCAGCCTGGATGTGCCGCGCGGCGCGATCGTCGGGCTGATCGGACCGAACGGATCCGGCAAGACCACTCTGTTCAACTCGATCGCCGGGTTTCACCGCTGCGACGCCGGCACCGTGCACTTCGACGGCCACGAGATCACCCCGCTGCCGACCGACGCGATCGCCCGCCTCGGGCTGCTTCGCACTTTCCAGCAACCGCACGTCTACGCGCGCCAGAGCTGTCTGGAGAACATGCGGGCGAGCCTGCCGCAGGCCGGCGAGGGCCTGCTCAGCTTGTTCATGGGCCTTCCGCGAGGCGTCGACGCGCGCGCCGTCGAGCTGCTCGACCTGCTCGGGCTGGCCTCCAAGCGGCACGAGCCGGCCGGCGAACTGTCCTACGGGCAGCAGAAGCTGCTCGAGTTCGCGATGTCGCTGATGAGCGGACCGAAGCTGCTGCTGCTCGACGAGCCGACCGCCGGCGTGTCGCCGGCGCTGATCGACGAGATGGTCGACCGTCTGGCGCGCGCGAACTCCGTGCTCGGCGTGAGCCTGCTGCTGATCGAGCACAACCTGCACGTGGTGATGCGCCTGGCGAAGACCGTGTATTGCCTGGCGCGAGGCAGCGTGATCGCGCAGGGAACGCCCGACGAGGTGCACGCCGATCCGCAGGTGATGCAGGCCTACCTGGGCGGCTGATGGACGACGGCGATCCGAAGGCGAGCCCAGACGCCGAGCCGCCGCGGATGCGACCGGTCACGCCGACGCATCTCGCCTCGCTCGTAGAGGGCGAAGCTCTGCTGCGCATCGACGGCCTGCACGCCGGGCACGGGGCCACCGAGGTGCTGCACGGGGTCGACCTGCGGCTGGGCACCGGCCAGTCCCTGTGCGTGATCGGGCCCAACGGGGCCGGCAAGTCGACGCTGCTGCTCGCGGTCGCCGGTCTGTGCAACGCGACCGCCGGCTCGATCGCGCTCGGCGGCACCGACATCATGCGACTGGCGCCGCACGAGCGCCTCGCCCGGGCCGGAGTGGCCTGCGTGCTGCAGGACAGCTCGGTTTTCCCCGACATGACGGTCGAGGAAAACATGTGGATGGGAGGCTACCTGATGGCCTCGCCCGCGCGGGCGCGCGAGGCCGCGGAGCGCATCTTCGACGACCACCCGCAACTCGCCGCGCGCAGGCGGCAGCCGGCGCGGGTTCTCTCGGGCGGCGAACGGCGCATGCTCGAGATCGCCCGCGCGCTGATGACGCGACCACGACTGCTGCTGCTCGACGAACCCCTGATCGGGCTTTCGCCGGCGATGATCGAGCGCGTGTTCCGCCTGCTCGACGATCTGCAGCGGCGCGAGTCCAAGACGATCGTGATGGTCGAGCAGAACGCGCGGCGCGGTCTGGAGTGGGCGGACATCGGCTACCTGATGGTCGGCGGCCGTATCATGATGGCCGAACGCGCCGCGACGATGGCCGCGCTGCCGGACCTCGGGCGCCTGTTCCTGGGCGACCCGCACGCGGCTTCGCGGGCGCGGCCCGGGCAGTGAAGCCCGAAGCGAGGCCCACGGCCGCGCGCCACGCATGGGAGAGGTCAAGATGAGCGAAACGCAGCAGGCAAGCGCGTCACCCCGGCCTGGCCGGGCAGTCGGTGTCGTCGGATTGGGCGCGATGGGGCTGGGCGTCGCCCGGTCGTTGATGCGTGCCGGTTTCGCGGTGCACGCCTGCGATGTCCGTCCGGAGGTGCTCGCGGCGGTGGCGACCGAAGGCGCGAAGGCGCACACGACTCCGGCCGCGCTCGCGCCCGAGGTCGACACGTTGATCGTGCTGGTGGTCAACGCCGACCAGACCGACACGGTGCTGTTCGGCACCGACGGCGCGGCTGCGCGGCTGCGGCCCGGCTCGGTCGTGATCGCGTCGAGCACCGTGCCGCCGCATTACGCCGAGGAGCTCGGCCGGCGCCTGGGCGCCGCCGGTCTGAAGCACCTCGATGCGCCCGTCTCGGGCGGTGCGGCCCGCGCCGCCTCGGGGGAGATGACGATCATGGCATCGGGCGCCCCCGACACCTTCGCGGCGGTCGAGGACGTGCTCGCCGCGATCGCAGCCAAGGTCTACCGGTTGGGCGACGCGTCGGGCATGGGCTCGAAGGTCAAGATGATCAACCAGCTGCTGGCCGGCGTGCACATCGCGGCGGCCACCGAGGCGATGGCGCTCGGCATCCGCGCCGGCATCGACCCGGCGGCGCTCTACGAGGTGATCTCCAACAGCGCGGGCGCGAGCTGGATGTTCCAGAACCGGG
>JAHEDN010000208.1 GCA_024641225.1 Burkholderiales bacterium
GCGGCGCAGCGTCTCGGCGCGCACCATCGGCACGTCGCCGTAGAGCACCAGTGTCGGTGCGCTATCGTCGATGCGCGGGGCGGCCTGCGCTACCGCATGGCCGGTACCGAGCTGCGGTTCCTGCAGAACAAAATCCACATCCGCGCGGTCAGAGAACGCATTGCGCACCTGCTCGGCGCCATGGCCGACGACCACCACGGTCCGCGTGGCGCCGCTGTGACCGGCGGCGACCGCCTGCGCGGTGGCGATCACGTGCGCGAGCATCGGCCGGCCGGCCACGGAATGCAGTACTTTCGGCAGGCGAGAGCGCATCCGTTTGCCCTGGCCGGCAGCCAGGATGACGATGTTCATCGCGGGCGAAATGAAGGGGAACGAGGACGTGGAACCGTCGTTAACAATGCCGAAAGATCGTAGCACCGGCCCTGCGCGCAGCAGCGTGCTCGCCGCCACGGCGTTGCTGGGCGAGCATGCCCGCCGCTTTCTTCTCGTCAGCGTCGCCTTACTGCTCGGAGCATGCTCGCAGCTGAAGCTCGGCTACGACAATGCGGACACGCTGCTCGCGTATTCGCTCGACAGCTACCTCGATCTCGACGACGAGCAGCAGCGCCTGGCGCGCGAGCGGATCGGCGCGCTGCACCGCTGGCACCGCGCGACGCAGCTGCCGGGGTACGTGCAGCTGCTCAACGATGCCCAGAGAATGGTCGCCGGCCCGGTCAGCCCGGCCGACGTGATCGAGTTCAATGCCGGCATCAGGCGCAGCCTGGCGGCGATCGGCGAGCAGGCCGCGCCCGATCTGGCCCGGCTGTCGCTGACGCTGAAACCGGCGCAGGTCGACCGCCTTGCCGAGAAGCTGGCGCACGACACGTCGAAGGCGCGCCGCGAACTGGTCGGGTTCGCCGGCGCCGAATCGCTCGAACAGCGGGCAGAACGCTACGCCGACCGCGCCGAGGACTGGTTCGGCACGGTCTCGAGGTCGCAGCGGGAGCTGATCCGCGCATCGCTGGCCCGCCGGCCCAATGCGCAGGAGGCGTGGCTGCAGGAGCGCGAGCGCAGGCAGCGCGAGCTCGTCGCCGTGATCACGCGCATCCGCGGCGAGCAGCCACGGCCGGAAGTCGCCACGGCCTGGCTGCGCGAGTACTTCGCGCAGCTTGCCGAGCCGCGCGATCCCGAGCGCCGCGCCCGGCTGGCACAGGTGCGCGAGGGCAACGCCGAGCTGGTGGCCCAGTTGATCAACAGCGCCACACCGGCGCAGCGCACGGTGCTGGCGAAAAAGCTGCGCGGTTACGCCACCGACCTCGATGCGCTCGCCTCGAAGGCCGGAGCGCTCGCGCCGGGCTGACGTCTCGCCGGGTCGCGTTCAGGCCGCTACCACGACTTGCCGTTCCACGACCGCGCGCCGGCGGAGGTGAGCGTGATGTTGCCGTCGCCGGCCTGTTGTGTGCCGGCCACCGGCGAGGCGGTCAGCGTGTAGAACGCGGTGCCGGTCAGGGTCAGCGACAGTGTGTAGCGACCGTCCTTCGATTTCCCGGAAGTCACGCCGAGGCCGCCGGCACTCAGACCCGTGTATGCGTTCGTGACGCTGCTCGTATACGCACCCGAATTCAGGAAGATGCGCTCCTGCGCCGCGGCCAGTTCGAGCAGTTCGGTCTGCGCGGCACTGCGGCTGCTGCGCACGACGCTGTTGATGTAGCTTGGGATCGCGACCGCCGCGAGGATGCCGACAATGGCCACCACGACCATCAGTTCGACCAGCGTGAAGCCCGCCGCGCGGCGCGGGGGTGCCGCGCGGACGGGTGACGGTTTCAGATTTGTATTCATCGGCTGCACCTATTCGCGGATAAGTTCGCGCCAGGAGACGCGGCCGATCGTGACGCCGGTGCGCGTGTGGTTCGGCGTCCAGTTGTAGACCTCCTTGTACGTGTACGTGTAGGTCGACGTCTCGCCTACGGAGTTCTCCGTGGTGACGGTCACGGTCACGTTGCCATAGCCGTCGTTAACTGAAACGGTGGTAACCGTGCAGGGGCCGCTGTAGGTCGTGACTTCCGTCTGCGTCAGGGTCTGCTTGTCGAACGTCGTCGTGTTGCTCACGACCGTTCCCGAGCAGGTCAGGTTGGTCGCGCCGTTGTCGATCGCATTGAATGCCCCGTCCCGCGGATCGTCGGTTCCCGGCGGTGGCGTCGGCACGTCGTCGTCGCCGGGATCCTGCGGCGGATCCTTCACCCAACCGGACTCGCCGTAGCACTTGCCGTTCGGGTGGTGCCAGAAGAACGTCCACTGCGCCAGCATGTACTTACGGTAGTCGCTGTCCCTCACGCGCCAGCCGTATTCCGGGTCCCCGGTTTTGACCAGCTCAAGCGCGCTGGCCGGCGTGCTGGCGAGGATCAGCTGCACGACCAGCGCGCCGTTGTGCCGCTCGCCGTTCGGGCCGAGCGTCGCGAAGCTGGGCGTGTCGCTGAGGCTGTTGACGCAGCCGGTCTTGGTGGGAATCAGGCCAGCGCGGATGTCGGCGATGCCCAGTCCGCCATTCGCCTTGTCCCACCAGTCCTTGCTGGTAAAGGCGTCGAGCGGCAGGCCCATCGTCAGATGGCCGACGGCGTCGTAGGTGTAGGTCGGGGCGTCGGCCAGCACCTGCGTCGCACTGGTTAGCGTGGTCTGGCCGCCGTAGTCCTTCACCGAGGCCCAGTCGCCGCTCGGCCCGATCCGCAGCTTCGCGGCCGGGTTCAGGACCTGGTGCGAGACCAGCACCTTGAACTCCGTCTGCGGCGCGGTCCGCTTGACGGCGAAGCTGGCGTTGCTCAGGTTCAGGGCCGGATCGCTGGCATTGAGCATGTTGACGCCGGTGACGCCGAACTTGTCGTCGTACTCGTGGACGTGCTTGCGGTTCTTGTAGTCCTTGTACCGGCTGCTGCCGCCGTCCCACCCCGTCGGGTAGTAGACGTCGGCATCGAAGTGGCCGCCGGACACGCCGACGTCTGCCGGCGGCACCGTTGGCGCGGGCAGGTTCGGGTTCTGCGTGTACAGGTCCTGCGAGCCGACCGAGGTGGTGACCACGACGGCCTGCGAGGCCACGCCGGCGTTCTGGAACATGCCCATCGGCACGCGGTCGTTCATCGGCAACGGCGTGCTGGGGTCGTCCGCCAGCAGGTCGGCGCTGTCGAAGTTGCCGTCTGTACTCAGGTCGAAGACAGGCGTCGTAAAGCCGCCGCCGCTCAGGAAGTGGAACTGGTATTTCCAGTTCTCGTAGACGGGTTCGGGGGGGGCCGCGCTCGCGCCGGCCAGATTCACCGTCGGGTTGAAGGTATTGGCGTAGACGCGGGAGTTGGTCAGCGTCAGGCGGTCGCCGGCGAAGCGCGCCCCGGCCGGCATCGCCACCTTCCAGCCGCGGTGCGTGCTCCAGTTCGGCTGGTTTAGCGACAGCGTACGCACGCGGCGGATGATCTCGCCGTTGTTGTAGTCGTAGATCTTTTCCGCGCTGAGCGTCTGCGCGAGCAGCGTGGTGGCGCCGCCCGGCGCGCCGTCCCAGATGCCGTACATGTAATGCACCGAGTTGTCGGTCAGGTCCGCGGCCATCAGCGCGCGTCCCGTGCCGAACGCGACGATGCGCCCGCCCTTCGGATGCGCCGCCACCGCCGGCCCGGTGGTAATCGACTGCACCGGCGAGACCGTGTAGACGAGCGTCACGGTCCAGTTCGCGGGGTTGGTGTCTGTCACGTTGAAGCGCCACAGGTTGCCGTTGAGGTCGCCGGCATACAGGTAGTCGATCCTGCCGTCGCCGTTGGCATCGAACGGCGTCGGCGACGACAGGCCGTTCCAGTCTCCGGTCGCGCCGTTGCCGACACCGGTATCGATCTCCCGGATCAGCGCCCCATTGGCCGGATTGATGACGAACAGGGTCGCTTTGCCCGTGGTGCTCATGTAGCCGTTGGGCATGAAGATCACGTCGCGGTCGCTGCCGCTGATGACGTAGTTCGACTTGCCGATGATCGGCTCGCCGTAGGTGTAGCCAAGGTTGGCGTAGGCTGCCGTCGCCGTCTTGGTCTTCGGGTTGGTGATGAGGATCTGGGTATTGGTGATCTCCCACATGATCTTGGCGGCCGCCACCAGTTCCGTCGCCGGTGGCGCCGTTGAGTCGGCAGTGATGTCCAGCGCATACAGGCCGCGGCCGCCTGCGCCGAGGCCGCCGACCAGGAGGCGCTTGGTCGTGCCGCCGATCGACACCTGCGCCGCCCGCGGCGAGGCATCGACGAAGTACTTGTGCGTGTAGCCGGCCGTATCCAGCGGCACCAGGCTGCCCAGCTTCGACATCAGCATCGACGGAACGTAGGCATAGGTCTCCTGGCCGGTGGCGGCCTTGAAGGCGTGCAGCATGCCGTCGTTGGCGCCGACATACAGCATCGGCACCGTGCCGCCGACATACGCCGGCCGCGAGTGCAGGATGTCGCCGAGAACGAAAGTGCGCACCCTGAATTTCTTGCCGCTGGGGGCTTCGTCGGACCGGTTGCCGCGGATGTATCGGATGGTTTCGTTCTGGTTGCTGCTGGCGATCAGGCTTTTCTGCGCGCCGGAGAGCTTGCCTTCGTCGAACGCGATGGGCGTGCCGTCGTCCTTCAGCGTGACGACCTTCCTCGCGTTGCCGCTATCCCATCCGTTCCCAACGACGATCTGATTAAGGATCGGCGCGGCGCCGCCGGGCCATTCCGCGTCCGCCACCTGCAGGATGCCCTGGGGACTGATCGTGAACGGCCGCAGGTTGCCGCTCCAGTTGCGCCGCCGGTAGTCGACGTAGTAGACGAACTGGTTGCCGTCGCGCACGTCGAGCGAGGTCGAGCGCGGCTGCGCGAGATAGCCGACCGGCTGGTCGTCGGGCACGAACGACGGCGCCGCGTGCGCCGCGAACGCGCAAGCCAGCCAGGCGAGCGCGGCCAGCGCGCGGACGAGAGACGTTGGTACGTTTGAATTCGGCATGTCCTGCTCCTTGCCTAGCATCCGTCCACGCTGAAGACTGTCTGCAGCGTGCGCGACGCGCCGGCGCCGCTGGTCCCGCGGGCGCTGATGCGGAAGACGTTGACGCGCTTGCAATCCGTGTTGCCCTCGTCATCGATCAGGCCGCGCTGCGATTCACCCAGTGGCACCAAGTTGGTGGCGACCTGCTCGATTGCGTAGCGCGAGACCCCGCTGTTCAGCGCCACCGAGTTGGTGTCGCTCCACGTCCAGGTCAGCGGGTTCAGGCTGTTGTTGGACATGTAGTCCTTCGGGTACAGCGCGGGCGTGGTCTGGGCGCTGTAGGTCGTGAAGCCGTCGGCCTTGGCGTTGGTGCCGGCGAGCAGCCAGCTTTCCCCCGTGGCGACGGCGCGCTCGGCCTCCTGCAACGCGGTGATCTGGTACTGAGCGTTGCTGGCGGCCATCAGCTGCGATCTGGATGCGGTCATCGCGGCGATGCCGACGATCGCCGCCATCAGCACCATCACCACCGCGGTGATCAGCGAAAAGCCGGCACTACGGCGGCGTGACGGGCGGAAACTCTGCTTCATGCGACGGTGTTCCATCTAGCGGTTGCGCAGGCTGAACACGCTGCTCATCACCTGGCGCGGAATGTTGTCGTTGAACGTGACCTGGCGGCTGCCGAGCGTGAAGGTGCG
>JAHEDN010000209.1 GCA_024641225.1 Burkholderiales bacterium
CTGGTATTGAGAGGCTAGCGCTTCAGCGCGTCGCGGATCTCGCGCAGCAGCACCACGTCCTCCGGTGGCGGCGCCGGCGGCGCCGGCGGCGCAGGCGGTGCCTCGCGCTTGAGCCGGTTCATCGTCTTGACCATCCAGAAGATGATGAAGGCCAGGATGATGAAATTCAGCGACACGGTGACGAAGTTGCCCCAGGCGAGAACCGTGCCGGCCTTCTGCGCTTCGGCCAGTGGGGCGCCCGGTGCAACCGTGCCGGCGAGCACGAAGTACTTGTTGGCGAAGTCGATCTGGCCGCCGGCCACGAAGTTGACCAGCGGCATGATCACGTCCTTGACCAGCGAGTCGACGATCTTGCCGAATGCGGCGCCGATGATCACGCCGACCGCGAGGTCCATGACGTTGCCCTTGAGGGCGAACTCCCTGAACTCCTTCATCATCCCCATGTTCGACTCTCCTTGTCGGCGATCTCGCAGGACCGCGGTTGCGGCCGCGCCTGCGCGATTATCGTGCCTGCGTGGTCGCCAGGATCCGTTCCATCTCCGGATCGACCCCGTGTCCGCGTGACCGGTCGCAGGCGCCACGGGGCCGGAGCCGCTGGCACGGGGCGGGTCCCACGTCCGCGGCGAGGGCATCGGTTAAAATCCGCGGTCGCCCGTCGCCGGGCCCGCTTTTCCCCCTTCGATCTAACGAGACTTCCCATGGCTTCAATTCCCGACGCGAAAAACGCAGTCGATCCCGGCCGGCGCGCTGCACTTGCCACGGCCAGCGTCGTTGGCGGCGCTGGCGCCCTGGCTGCCGCGACGCCGTTCGTGGCTTCGTTCACGCCTTCGGAACGCGCCAAGGCGGCCGGTGCCCCGGTCGAGGTCGATCTGTCCGGCATCGCCCCCGGCACGATGAAGACTGTCGAATGGCGCGGCAAGCCGGTTTGGATCCTGCGGCGCACGCCGGAGATGATCGCCGCGGTCAAGAAGACCGACGACAAGGTGGCGGATCCCCAGTCGAAGCGGACGGCCTATCCGACGCCGCCGTACGCAAGCAACGAATTGCGTTCGATCAAACCGGAGTACCTGGTCGTGGTCGGCATCTGCACCCATCTGGGCTGCTCGCCGGTCGGGCCCTTTGCCGCCGGGACCAACCCGACGCTCGGGGACAACATGGGTTTCCTGTGCCCGTGCCACGGCTCGACCTTTGATCTGGCCGGCCGGGTCTTCAAGGACAAGCCGGCACCCGACAACCTCGAAGTTCCGCCGTACAAGTATCTGTCCGACACGCGCGTGGTGGTCGGCGACGACAGCAAGGCGTAGAGCCCCTCGATCAGTGTCGCCGTGCGGATCCAGCGCCGGCGCCGAACAACCTGTCCATTTCCGAGTCCGGAACCGCCGCCAAGGGAAAGCAACATGCCTTTGCACAAGACCGAATACAAGGGCGTACTCGGCTGGATCGACCAGCGCATGCCGTCGATCATGGTCGAGTACAAGAAGCACCTTTCCGAGTACTACGCGCCGAAGAACTTCAACTTCTGGTACTTCTTCGGCTCGCTGGCGATCGTGGTGCTGGTGATCCAGATCACGACCGGCATCTTTCTCACCATGAACTACAAGCCCGACGCCCGCTTCGCGTTCGAGTCGGTCGAGTACATCATGCGTGACGTCAACGGCGGCTGGTTCATCCGCTACATGCATTCCACCGGCGCGTCGTTCTTCTTCATCGTCGTCTACCTGCACATGTTCCGCGCGCTGCTGTACGGCAGCTACCGCACGCCGCGCGAGATGATCTGGATCTTCGGCTGCCTGATCTTCCTGTGCCTGATGGGCGAGGCGTTCTTCGGCTACCTGCTGCCGTGGGGTCAGATGAGCTACTGGGGTGCGCAGGTGATCGTCAACCTGTTCTCCGCGATTCCGGTGATCGGACCGGATCTCTCGGTGCTGATCCGTGGCGACTACGTGGTGTCCGACGCGACGCTGAACCGCTTTTTCGCGTTCCATGTGATCGCCATTCCGCTGGTCCTGGTCGGCCTGATCGTCGCCCACATCCTGGCGCTTCACGACGTCGGCTCGAACAATCCGGACGGTGTCGAGATCAAGGAAACCCTGGATCCGAAGACCGGCAAGCCGCTCGACGGCATCCCGTTCCACCCTTATTACACGGTCCACGACGTCATGGGGCTCGGGGTGTTCCTGATCATCTTCTTCAGCGTGCTGTTCTTCATGCCGGAGATGGGCGGCTACTTCCTCGAATGGAACAACTTCATCCCGGCCAACCCGCTGCAGACGCCGTCGCACATTGCGCCAGTCTGGTATTTCACGCCGTACTACTCGATCCTGCGCGCGACCACCGAGCCATTCATGCTGGCGCTGGCCGCGGGGCTGGCGGTTTACGCACTGCTGCTGTTCTTCACGCTGCGCAACCGGATCGCCAAGTTCGCCGTGCTTGCGGTCGCCGGCGTGGTGATCGTGCTGATGGTGGGCGGTCCGCTGAAGCTCGACCCGAAGCTCTGGGGCGTCGTCCTGATGGGCGCGTCGGTGCTGATCTTCATCGCGCTGCCCTGGCTTGACCAGTCGCCGGCGAAGTCGATGCGGTACCGGCCGGCCTGGCACATGTGGCTGCTGCTGGTGTTCGTGGTGGTGTTCCTGGTGCTCGGCTACTTCGGCACCCAGCCGCCGTCGCCGATCAACGAGCGCGCCTCGCAGGTCGGCACGCTGCTGTACTTCGCCTTCTTCCTGCTGATGCCCTGGTGGAGCCGGATGGGTGAATTCAAGCCGGTGCCGTCGCGCGTGACGTTCGCCGCGCACTGACCCCGCGGAGCCTGAGAACGATGAAGAAACTTATCGCCTCGCTGTGCCTGCTCGGCAGTGTTCTTGTCGGCAGCAACGCGTTCGCCGCCGGCGCAGAGATCCACCTCGATACGTGGCCCGAGTCGCGCGGCAGGGACCTGGCCGCGCTGCAGAGCGGCGCCCGCACTTTCGTCAACTACTGCATGGGCTGCCACAGCGCCAACCTGATGCGCTGGAACCGTCTCAATGACATCGGCCTCGACGAACGGCAGATCCGCGACTTCCTGCTCTTCGGCAACCAGAAGGTCGGCGACCCGATGACGATCGCCATGCGCCCCGCGGATGCGCGGGTGTGGTTCGGCAAGGTGCCGCCGGACATGTCGGTGATCACGCGCGCGCGAACCTCGTTCGAGTACAAGGGCACCGACTACCTGTACACGCTGCTGCGCGGCTACTACCGCGACGCGGCTAGCCCGACCGGATGGAACAACGTCGTTTATCCGAATATCGGCATGCCGCACATCCTATGGCAGCGGCAGGGGCCGCGCGAGGCAACGATCGAGAGAGTGCACCACGCGGCCGGCGGCGAAGGGATGGTGCGGGAAGTGGCCGTGTACGACGCTTCCGGCCAGGTGAACGTCACGCGCACGCCGGTGCAAGGGCACGCGGAGGAGAGGATGTCCTATTCCTTCAAGCCTGCCGATCCGGCGCTCGCCAGGCAGTACGACGGCGAGGTGGCCGACCTCGTCGCCTACCTTACCTTCATGACCGATCCGAGTGCGACGACGCGCGTGCGCATCGGCGTCTGGGTGCTGCTGTTCCTCGCTTTCTTCACCGTCATCGCCTGGTGGCTGAACCGCGAGTACTGGAAGGACGTCAAGTGAGGCGGCGCGGCCCTGGGCCGCGCCGGCTGCGCGGGGGCCGGATGACGGCGGCCCGTTTCCACTCCAAGGATCCCAAAAAATGATGGTGCTCTACTCCGGAACCACCTGCCCGTTCTCGCAGCGCTGCCGCTTCGTGCTGTTCGAGAAGGGCATGGACTTCGAGATCAAGGACGTCGATCTCTTCAACAAGCCCGAAGACATCAACGTGATGAACCCTTACGGGCAGGTTCCGATTCTGGTCGAGCGCGACCTGATCCTGTACGAGTCGAACATCATCAACGAGTACATCGACGAGCGCTTCCCGCACCCGCAGCTGATGCCGGCCGATCCGGTGATGCGCGCGCGCACGCGGCTGTTCCTTTTCAATTTCGAGCGCGAGCTCTTTCTGCACGTGCAGACGCTGGAGAACAGCACCAATCCGAAACTGCTCGAAAAGGCCCGGCCGGCAATCCGCGACCGGCTGGTGCAGCTGGCGCCGGTGCTGCTGAAGAACAAGTACATGCTCGGCGACGACTTCTCGATGCTCGACGTTGCGATTGCGCCGCTGCTGTGGCGGCTGGATCACTATGGAATTGAAGTGCCGAAGAGCGCTGTGCCGCTGATGAAGTACGCGGAGCGGATCTTCAGCCGTCCGGCCTTCATCGAGGCGCTGACGCCGTCGGAAAAGGTGATGCGCCGCTGATGCGCGCCGCTCGCGGGTGAAGGCGCGGCGTGCCGCTACACTGCGTCGATGCCTGAAGTCTCGACCAAGCCCTACCTGATCCGCGCCATCTACGACTGGTGCACCGATTCCGGCTTCACGCCGTACGTCGCCGTGGCCGTCGATGAATCGGTGCGGGTCCCAACCGAGTTCGTCAACAACGGCGAGATCGTGCTCAACGTCTCGGCGCTCGCCACGAGCCGGCTGCTGATCGACAACGAGGCGATCTCCTTCCAGGCGCGCTTCGGTGGCGTGCCGCGCGACGTCCATGTGCCGATGGGGCGTGTCATCGCCGTGTACGCGCGCGAGAACGGCCAGGGCATGGCCTTCGACGTGCCGCGGGCGATGAGCGCGCCGGCGTCGCAGCCGGCCGGGCCGGTGCTGCAGGTCGCGCCGCCGGCTCCCGAGCCGCCTGAGCCGCCGAAACCCTCGGCCGAGCGTCCCAAGCTCACCCGGGTCAAGTAGGCCCGCTGCCGGCGCGTGATGCGCCGTCCGCCTCGCCCCGCTCAGTCGCGATAGCCGTTGGGGTTCTGTTGCTGCCAGCGCCAGCCGTCGGCGCAGGCCTGCTCGATGCTGCGCTCCGCGCGCCAGCCCAGCAGGCGCGCGGCGGCGGAGGGATCGGCCCAGCATTCGGCGATATCGCCCGGCCGGCGCGCGGTGACCGCGTGTGGAACCGCCTTGCCCGTCGCCGTTTCGAATGCCCGAACCAGTTGCAGCACGCTGACGCCGCGGCCGGTGCCGAGGTTGATCGCCGTGAACCCGCTCTGGCGCTGCGCGAACTCGAACGCCCGCAGATGCCCGGCCGCGAGGTCGACCACGTGCACGTAGTCGCGCACGCCGGTGCCGTCCGGCGTCGGCCAGTCGTTGCCGAACACGGAAAGCCGCTCGCGCCGGCCGCCGGCCACCTGGCAGATGAACGGAAACAGGTTGTTCGGGATGTCGTGCGGATCCTCGCCGATCTCGCCGCTCGGATGCGCCCCGATCGGGTTGAAGTAGCGCAGCGATACGACCGACCAGCGCGCATCGGCGGCGGCCAGGTCGCGCAGCACCTGCTCGACCATCGCCTTGGTGGCGCCGTACGGGTTGGTGGTGCGGATCGGCGCCTGCTCGGTGATCGGCAGCGCATCGGGCGCACCATAGACGGTTGCCGACGAGCTGAACACGAAGCGCCGCACGCCGGCCGCCTGCATCGCCTGCAGCAGCGCCAGCGTGCCGCCGACGTTGTTGTCGTAGTAGGCGAGCGGCTTCTTGACCGAC
>JAHEDN010000210.1 GCA_024641225.1 Burkholderiales bacterium
GATCCGGACGCCGCCATAGGAGTTCGGTCCGGGACCATCAGGGCCGTTCGCTGGGTAGTAGGCGTACCAGCGATGGCTCCAGATGGCGTCCGAGCCCTGCGCGCCGCCGCCCGTTTCCTCACCCTCTCCGGCGTGCACGACCTGGAAGTGGTCGATGTAGCCGTCGGGCTCGTTGAAGTTGCCGTCGCCGTCCATGTCGTAGCGGTCCCAGACATCGAACTGCGCGAGGTAGGCGTTGATCTCAGCGGGAGTCTTGCCGGCTGCGATCTGCGCGTTGTACCAGGCGTCGGCGGCGTTGTTGACGAAGACCCAAGTTTGCGCACAGACGATGCCGCCGCAGTAGTTGCGACCGTAATGCGCCGCGTTGTAGGGCACCTGGACCCAATCAGTCACGTCGCCATTGACCGCGTAGCGGTTCGATGACTGCTCGATGTAGAAATTGCGCATCGAAACGGCGCCAGGGGCCTCAGAAAAAAGCATGTTCTCGTAGTAGGCTGGGGTGAAGTCCGGCGCCCAGATGGTCGTGTTATCCATGGTCCGGTCGGGCTGCGGGATCTGGTTGCGCACGGGTCCAGGGACGCCCGACTGCAGGATGCTGAACGGCGAGTCGAGCGGCCCGAATTCGGCGATGACAGTGAAGATGCTGTCCTCGCCCTCGCGCGCCAATTCGACGAACTGCCCCTTGGCCACTTCGACGACCTTGTTCGGACCCTTGGCCTTCGCTTGACCTTTCAGCAGCTTGTGCAGACCCTGCTTGCGCAGTTCGGACTGCTGCTTGCCCAAGGGGTGCTGGAGGTTGTCGCCCTTGTTGCCCTTGCCGTTTTCGCCGGGCACGTCCATCGGACCCTGTGCCAGAGCAAACGGCGCAAGACCCGCGAAAAGCGCTGCCGCCGCGAGCCCCCGGATTGTGTTGTCGCTCATCGAATCTCCTCCTGGTTTGAAAACTTCTCTTGCGCTCCGGCCGTAAACCCCTAAGCACAAACCCACTACAGGCCGTCGCGCGGCTGTCATTGGTGAAGTGCCGGAATCTCCGAAGCCGGCACCTCCTCTTCCGATGCCGGCTGACGCTGCAGTCGCTGCGTTCGTCGATTGCAGGGTGCAGCGATGCTATCCACGCATCCCATTGATGTCGATGGTTATTCTCTTTAACAGTACTGCCTGAATGGAATATTTGTGGTAGACATTTATACGTACAAACGGAATTACTTTAGGTGATTGACGTACGTACTTGTTGTTTTTCTACTCGAGCCGCATGAGCCATGCGCCGAGGGCGCCTTTCTGCCGCGCATTCGAGCGACGCGCCACTTTGCAGAAGCAGGCGCTCACGTTCCACGCCTGAGTCGCACGGCGGGGCAGCCCCCAGCAACACGTGCAGGGAGACAATGGGAGTGCGCTGAAAAAAGAAGAGGCGACAGCAAGCCGATCAACGCATTCGATCGCGTTCGACGTGCGGACTCCGCAAGGGACGGATAGATCCGCCTCAGCCGTTGCGATCGCGCCTGCTCGTGCGTTCGACTTGCGCGGTCAAGACTTCGACGGGCGCAGTGCCACGGCTCACCGTGTCCAGGGCGGCGCCGTGCGCGAGTCGAGCCCGTAGGCGCCAAGCGCCGCTGTGCGCTCGACTGCTGACAGCGCCGCCACCGCGATCGCGTGCCGGTCGACTTCGAAGAAATTCCGCAGCGCTGCGCGCGTGTCGCTGCGGCCGAATCCGTCGGTGCCGAGCGAGATCATGCGGTCGCGCAGCCACGGCCGGATCAGGTCGGGAACCGCCGCGACGTAGTCGCTTACGGCGACGATTGGCGTGCCGTTGGCGGGCAACTGCCGCTCGATCCAGGTGTTGCCTTGCGCATTGCCCAGGCGGCGCTGCCGCTCAATCGCCATCGCCTCGCGGCGCAGTTCGGTGTAGCTGGTGACCGAGTACACGTCCGCGCCGACGTTGTGCTCGTTCTCCAGCAGTTCGGCGGCAGCGAGCGCTTCGCGCAGGATCGTGCCGGAGCCGAGCAGGCGGACGCGCGCGGGGCCTTTGGGGCTGGGGCGGAGGAGATACAGGCCCTTGAGGATGCCCTCTCTTGCGTCTGAGCCGGAGTCGGCCCCCTCTCCCCTGGCCCCTCTCCCGCGAGGGGAGAGGGGGATGGAAGACTCTCCCGCGGGAGGCTGGAGGGGAATCCACGGCGCGCTGGGCTGCGCGTAGTTCTCGTTCATCACCGTGACGTAATAGAACACGTCTTCCTGCTTCTCGAGCATGCGCCGCATGCCGTCCTCGACGATCAGCGCCAGTTCGTAGGCGAAGCACGGGTCGTAGGCGCGGCAGTTGGGTACGGTGCTGGCGATCAAGTGGCTGGTGCCGTCCTGGTGCTGCAGCCCTTCGCCGTTGAGCGTGGTGCGGCCGGCGGTGGCGCCGAGCAGGAAGCCGCGGCTGCGCGAATCCGCCGCGCCCCAGATCGCGTCGCCGACGCGCTGGAAGCCGAACATCGAGTAGTAGATGAAGAACGGCAGCATCGGAAAGCCGTGCGCCGAGTAGCTGGTCGCCGCGGCGACCCAGCTCGCCATCGCGCCGGCCTCGTTGATGCCTTCCTCCAGGATCTGGCCGTTGACCGCTTCCTTGTAGTAACTCACCTGCTCGCGGTCCTCGGGCTCGTAGAGCTGCCCGAACGGCGCGTAGATGCCCAGCTGGCGGAACAGGTCGGCCATGCCGAAGGTGCGCGCCTCGTCGGCGATGATCGGCACGATGCGCGGGCCGAGGGCGGCGTCCTTGATCAGCGCCCCTGCCATGCGCACGAAGGCCATCGTGGTCGACATCTCCTTGCCGTTGGCTTCAAGCGCGAACTTCGCGAACGTTTCGACGGCGGGCACCGCCAGCGGCTCGGCCTGCCGCTGGCGCACCGGCAGGTAGCCGCCGAGCTTGCCGCGCCGCGCGTGCAGGTATTTCATCTCCGGGCTTTCGGCGGGCGGGCGCACGAACTCGCAGTTGTCGACCTGCTCGTCGGTCAGCGACAGCGAGAAGCGGTCGCGGAACTCGCGCAGCTGCTCGACGTCGAGCTTCTTCTGCTGGTGCGTGGTCATCCGGCCCTGGCCCGCGGTGCCCATGCCGTAGCCCTTCTTGGTCTTGGCCAGGATCACGGTCGGCTGGCCGCGGTGGCGCGCTGCGTGCCAGTAGGCGGCGAAGATCTTCACCGGATCGTGGCCGCCGCGACGCAACCGGTCGATGTCGTCGTCGGAAAGATGCGCGACGAGCTGCTGCAGCTCCGGGTACTTGGCGAAGAAGTGCTCGCGGTTGAACAGCCCGTCGGTGGCGGCGAGCTGCTGGAACTCGCCGTCGACGGTCTCGTGGAACGCGCGCAGCAGCAGGCCGTGCTCGTCGCGCGCGAACAGCGGGTCCCAGTCGCTGCCCCACAGCAGCTTGATCACGTTCCAGCCGGCGCCGGCGTACAGGCCCTCGAGTTCCTGGATGATCGAGCCGTTGCCGCGCACCGGCCCGTCGAGCCGCTGCAGGTTGCAGTTGACGACGAGCACGAGGTTGTCGAGCCCTTCGCGCGCGGCGATCGACAGCCCGGCGAGCGACTCGGGCTCGTCCATCTCGCCATCGCCGACGAACGCCCATACCTTGCGGCCGTGCGTGGCGAGCAGGCCGCGGTGCTCGAGGTAGCGCATGAAGCGCGCCTGGTAGATCGCGAACAGCGGCCCCAGCCCCATCGAGCCGGTGGGGAACTGCCAGAAATCCGGCATCAGCCACGGGTGCGGATACGAACTGAGCCCCTTGCCCGACGTTTCGCGGCGGTAGTTGTCGAGCTGCTCGGCCGTGAGCCGGCCTTCGAGGAAGGCACGCGAATACACGCCGGGCGCCGAGTGCGGCTGGAAGTAGACGAGATCGCCGGCCTGCCCGGCGCGGAAGAAGTGGTTGAAGCCGACCTCGAACAGCTCCGCCGCCGACGCATAGCTGGCGATGTGGCCGCCGAGTTCGCCGCTGGCGCGATTGGCGCGCACCACCATCGCCAGCGCGTTCCAGCGCACCAGCGCCATCAGCCGCGACTCGATCTCGAGGTTGCCCTGGTACGGCGGCTGCTCGGCCAGGCCGATGGTGTTGATGTACGGCGTGTTGGCCACCGTCGGCAACTGCACGCGGCGGCGGCGCGCGTGCTGCACCAGCCTCTGCAGCAGGAAGGTGGCGCGCTCGGGGCTCGACTCGCTGATCACCGCGTCGAGCGCGTCGAGCCACTCGCGCGTTTCCTGCGGATCGGCATCGGCCTCGGGCAGCCGCCACGAGGCAATCGGAGACAGCCGGGCGAGATCGTCGGGTTTCATTGCGGACTACCCGCGGCAAGGTTGACGCGATCGATTATCGCGCCCGCCGCGCGCCGCGGCGCTTCGGTCAGCCTGCCTTCGGCTCGGGCAGGAACAGCGCCGGGTCGACCGGGGTCGCGTTCAGGTAGACGCTGAAGTGCAGGTGCGGACCGGTCACGCGGCCGGTGGCGCCGACCTTGCCGAGTTCGGCGCCGGCAGCGATACGCGCGCCGGTGGCCGTGCCGATTTCGTCCAGGTGGCAGTACAGCGTCAGGAAGCCCTGGCCGTGGTCGACGATCACGGTGTTGCCGTTGAAGAAGTAGTCGCCGGTGTCGATGACTTCGCCGTCGGTGGCGGCGACGACGGGCGTTCCGGTCGGCGCGGCGATGTCCATGCCGCTGTGCGGATTGCGCCCCTCGCCGTTGAACACGCGGCGCAGGCCGAACGACGACGACCGCTCGCCCTCCGTGGGCATCCGCAGCAGCAGCATCTCCGGTGCCGCGTCGGACCAACGCCGTAGCACGGCCTGCAGGTGCTCGCGCTCGCGCTCGTAGCGGGCGAGGTCCTCGGGCGAGAGCTGCACGTGCTTCGGCGCCACCTTCAGGTGCTGTGTGGCGTACTGCTTGGGCTTCACGCGCACGCGGACCTCGCGGCTGCCGGCGGCGTCGCTGACCTTTACAGGAATCGTCGTTCCCGCCTTCGCCTGCAGCCCGATGCCGACCAGCGCCACCCAGTTCGCGCCGTCCTGCACGACCAGCGCACGGCGGCCGTCGACGATGACGCGCGGCGCGGCGGGCAACTTCCCGAGATCCAAACGGGCTACGCCGCCCGGCACGGCGGCAGTGCGCGGCAGTGCCACACCCGTCGCGGCGCCGGCCCATGCGGACGCGGCGCATGCCGGTAGCGCGAGCAGGAAGTCCCGTCGATTCATGGGCCCGATGCTAACGGGGCTGCGCGTCATCCGTCGACGCGAGCCGCGTGTTGCCGGGGCAGCCGCGATAATTGCGCCATGAACGCGCCCACCCAGATCACGCTGACCCGCCCCGACGACTGGCACCTGCACCTGCGCGACGGCGCGGCGATGGCCGACGTGCTGCCGCATACCGCGCGGCAGTTCGCGCGGGCGATCGTGATGCCGAACCTGAGGCCGCCGGTGAACACCACGGCGCAGGCGGCCGAATACCGCGCCCGCATCGTGGCAGCCCTGCCGGACGGCACGGACTTCGAGCCGCTGATGACCCTGTACCTGACCGATAACACCAGCGCCGACGAGATCCGTCGCGCGAAGGCCAGCGGCATCGTGCACGGCGTGAAGCTGTATCCGGC
>JAHEDN010000211.1 GCA_024641225.1 Burkholderiales bacterium
GCGTGAACGCTTCGCGCCAGCTGGTGCTCGATCTGTTGCAGCGGGCGACGCCGACGCTGGATAACTTCGTCGTCGGACGCAATGCCGAGGCCGTTGAGATGCTCAGGCGGCTGGCCGCCGATGCGGCACGCGAACGCATCATCTACCTTTGGGGCGACCGCGGCAGCGGCCGCAGTCACCTGCTGCAGGCACTTGCCGCTGTAACGGGAGCCAGCGACTGGCAGCCGGCCGGCGCGCCCGATGCCGCCGGGCTGTCGCTGGTCGACGACGTCGAGCGCCTCGGTGACGCCGCGCAGGTGGCGCTGTTCAACCGGCTGAATGCGGTGCGCGCGTGCCAGGATGCGGCGTGCGTGGCTGCCGGCAGCGTTGCGCCGGCGCAGTTGCCGCTGCGCGAGGACCTGCGCACGCGGCTGGCCTGGGGGCTCGTCTACCAGCTGCACCCGCTCGGCGACGAAGAGAAGGCCGCGGCGTTGCGCGCACAGGCCGGCGCTCGAGGTCTTGCCGTCGGCGCCGATGTGATCGGCTACCTGCTCACCCACCTGCCGCGCGACATGCGTGCCCTGTCCGCCGCGCTCGACGCTCTCGACGGCTTCGCGCTGGCCAACAAGCGACCAGTGACGATTGCCTTGGTACGTCAATGGCTGGCCGCCGGTGAAACGTAGAATCCGCGCGTGATGACCGTTGCGACTGCTCCCCTGCACCGCCGGCCGCCACCGGATGAGGTGGCGGTCGCGCCCCGATGATCAAGCGCTTTGTCGAGAAAGTGCAGACGTTGTTCACGCGCCGGCGGCGCGTGAACAAGGCGCGGCAGGTATCGGCCGCCGAGCACGGCATCCGCCGCGATCAGGTGCCGCGCTCGGCACTGCGGGTGTGCGAGACACTGCAGAAGGCCGGGCACCATGCCTACATCGTCGGCGGCGCCGTGCGAGACCTGCTGATCGGCGTCACGCCGAAGGACTTCGACGTCGCCACGGATGCCACGCCCGAGCAGATCAAGTCGCACTTTCGGCGCGCGATCATCATCGGCCGCCGCTTCCGGCTCGTGCACGTGATGTTCGGCTCGGAAACGATCGAAGTGTCGACCTTTCGCGCCGGAGCCAACGGCGAGCAGGCGGTCGATGCGCACGGGAGAATGCTCGCCGACAACGTTTTCGGCACACAGGCCAACGATGCCGCACGGCGCGATTTCACCATCAACGCGCTGTACTACGACCCGACCCATGAGACGGTGGTCGACTTTCACGACGGCGTGAAGGACATCAAGCGCCGCCGGCTGCGCATGATCGGCGATCCCGAGGCGCGTTACCGCGAGGACCCGGTGCGCATGCTGCGCGCGGTACGCATCGCGGCCAAGCTCGGCTTCGAGATCGACGAGACCACGCGTGCGCCGATCTCGCGCCTGGCCGATCTGCTCGAAAACGTGCCGCCGGCGCGCGTCTTCGACGAGATGCTGAAGCTGCTGACCAGCGGCCACTCGGTGGCCTGCATCCTGCGCCTGCGCGCCGAAGGCCTGCACCACGGCCTGCTGCCGCTGCTCGACGTGATCCTCGAGCAGCCCGAGGGCGAACGATTCGTCATGCTGGCGCTGTCGCGCACCGACGAACGCGTGCGCGCCGGCAAGCACATCGCAGTCGGTTTCCTGTTCGCATGCCTGCTCTGGCACGAGGTGCTGAAGCGCTGGAAGGACCTGCAGACCGGCGGACAACATCGCATCCCGGCACTCGATGCGGCGATCGACGAGGTGCTTGACCGGCAGACCGAGAAGCTGGCGATCCAGCGCCGTTTCGTCGCCGACATGCGCGATATCTGGATGATGCAGCCCCGCTTCGAGCGCCGCACCGGACGTGCACCGGTGGCGCTGCTCGGCCACTTGCGGCTGCGCGCCGGATACGATTTTCTTGCCCTGCGCGGCGCCGCCGAGGAGGCACCGGCTGAACTGGTGACCTGGTGGCAGGATTTCATGCACGCCGACGAGCAGGGCCGCGTCGGCCTGCTGTCCGCGGCGCCATCGCCGGCGCAGGGCGACGGTAAGCGGCGGCGCCGCAGGCGGCGTCCGAAATCCGCCGGCCAATCCGCGGCGGACACAGGGCAAACCGCTTCCTCCTGAGCCAGCGACCATGGCCGAACAGCGGGCATACATCGGGCTCGGCGCCAACGAAGGCGACGTGATCGCCACGCTGAATGCCGCCGTGGAGGCGCTGCGCGCATTGCAGGCGAGCGCGGTGATCGCCGTCTCGCCCTTTTATCGCAGCGCGCCGATCGATGCCGAAGGTCCCGACTATACGAATGCGGTGGTGGCGCTCGACACGTCGACCGAGCCCTACGCGCTGCTGCTCGCGCTGCTCGACATCGAACTGCGGCTCGGTCGCCGGCGCCGCGACGCTGATGCAAAACTCAAGTCTTCGCGTCGGGTCGATCTCGACCTGCTGCTTTACGGCCCGCTGCTGATGCGCAGCACGCCGCTGACGCTGCCGCACCCGCGCATGCACGAACGTGCCTTCGTGCTGCGACCGCTGCTCGACGTGGCGCCGGACATCGAAATGCCGGGACTAGGTTCGGCGTCGCGACTGCTCGGCGGTCTTCTCGATCAGCGCGTCGAGCGCATCGATCCAAGCGCCTGACCGCCACTCGATGAGTCCGACGGGCCGTTCAGGGGGAGCGCGCGCAGTCGCGTCCAGCGTCGCGCCGCACGTGCCGGCCTTTGCGCCTGCCTGTCCACGCCTCGCCGGCGACGCGGATTTCCGGCGCGCAGGCGTCAGGGACGCCCGGTGAGTCCGATCGCCGCGCGCTTCCGGCACGTCGTCGTCGAGGGGCCGATCGGCGTCGGCAAGACCTCGCTGGCGCGGCGGCTCGGCATGTCGATCGGTGCCCATCTGATGCTCGAGCAGCCGGAGGCGAATCCGTTCCTGGCGCGCTTCTACCGCGAGCCGGCTCGCCACGCGCTGGCGACCCAGCTTTTCTTCCTGTTCCAGCGCATCCAGCAGCTGACTGAACTGCGGCAGCTCGACCTGTTTCGCACCCACGTCGTCGGTGACTTCCTGCTCGAAAAGGACCCGCTGTTCGCCCGGCTGACGCTGGCCGACGACGAGCTGAGGCTCTACGAGCAGCTATACGCGCAGCTGGCGCCACGCGCGCCTGCGCCGGACCTGGTCATCTACCTGCAGGCACCGGCGGAAACGCTGATCGAGCGCATTGCCCGCCGCGGCAACCCTGACGAGTCGGCGATCGGCGAGGAGTACCTGCACCGTCTCACCGAAAGCTACGCCCGCTTCTTCCACCACTTCGACGAGGCGCCGCTGCTGGTCGTCAACGCCGAGCACCTGAACCCGATCGCCAGCGACGCGGATTACGAGCTGCTCGTCTCGCGCATCGAGAAGATGCGCGGGCGACGCGAATATTTCAGCGCGGCGGTGTGACGGAGTGATGCGGTTAATATCGGCCGCGCACCGCCTCCGAGAACAAGAGCGATGAAGGTTGTCCGATCGATCGAAGACCTGCGCGACCAGCTGCGCGGGCAGAACCGAGTCGCCTTCGTGCCTACGATGGGCAACCTGCATGCTGCCCACATGTCGCTGATGGCGATGGCGCACCAGCACGGCGATCCGGTGGTTGCGTCGATCTTCGTCAACCGGCTCCAGTTCGGTCCCAACGAGGACTTCGACAAGTACCCGCGCACGCTGCAGGAGGACATCGACAAGCTGCAGCACCAGAACGTGGTCTACGTGCTGTTCGGGCCGACCGAGGCGGAGATGTACCCCGAGCCGCAGAATTACCGGGTCAACCCGCCGCACGACCTTGGCGACATTCTTGAAGGCGAGTTCCGGCCGGGCTTCTTCGTTGGCGTGTCCACCGTGGTGCTGAAGCTGTTTTCCTGCGTGCAGCCGAGGGTGGCCGTGTTCGGCAAGAAGGACTACCAGCAGCTGATGATCATTCGCAATATGTGCCGCCAGTTTGCGCTGCCGACCGAGATCGTCGCGCACGAGACCGTTCGCGATGCCGACGGCCTGGCGCTGTCGTCGCGCAATCGCTTTCTGTCGGAGGCCGAGCGCAAGGAAGCGCCGCGGCTCTATGGCGTGCTGAACGAAGTGCGTGACCGGCTGCGCGCGGGCCAGATCGACGTGCCGGCGATCGAGCACGATGCGCAGCGGGAACTGGCGGCGGCCGGCTGGAAGGTGGACTATGTGTCGGTCCGCCGACAGATGGACCTCAAGCCGCCCGGCACCGAACAGGTCGCCGCAGGCGAACCCCTTGTCGTGCTCGCCGCCGCCAAGCTCGGCGCGACCCGGCTGATCGACAACCTCGAAATCTGAACATCGCGGCGCGCGGACCGCAGACGGAGTCGATTCGGACATAATCCGGTTCCCGCGCCGGAATGGCGGAACTGGTAGACGCGCCGGACTCAAAATCCGGTTCTGGCAACAGAGTGTGGGTTCGATTCCCTCTTCCGGCACCATTTGCAGCGAAGGCTCGTCCAGAACCGGATTTCGTCGCAGGCTAACGTCGGCGAAGCCGACGTTAAGCCCGGCGCAAGCCGGGCGGCCGAAGACAAAACCGCGGCGGCGAAGCCGGCGCGAGTCCGATGAATTCTGGCAACAGAGTGTGGGTTCGATTCCCTCTTCCGGCACCACCTGATACCCCTCTCGCTCATGGCCGGTCAAGCCGTGGACGCCGCCGGGCTCACGCTCGCCGACTTCGACTTCGAGCTTCCGCAGGAACTGATTGCGCAGCATCCGCTGCCCGATCGCGCAGCGAGCCGACTGCTGCACGTCATGCCGCACAAGCTCGCCGATCTGCTCTTTGCCGATCTGCCCCGCCTGGTCGAGCCCGGCGAGGTGCTCGTCTTTAACGACACGCGGGTGATCCGGGCGCGCCTGTTCGGACGCAAGCCGAGCGGCGGCCGGGTCGAAGTGCTCATCGAACGCCTGCTCGAAGACCGGCGCGCCCTTGCGTTGCTGCGCACCAGCCACTCCCCGAAGCCCGGCGCGCGGATCCTGTTCGGGGAAAAAGACGTCGTGACTGCCACCATCATCGGCCGCCACGAGGATTTCTTCGAACTCGACTTCTCGCATGACGTGCCGGCCACGCTCGAGCGCCTCGGCCACGTCCCGCTGCCTCCGTACATCACGCATGGCGACGCGGCCGACGATGCCGAGCGCTACCAGACGGTGTACGCGAGCTGCCCGGGAGCAGTGGCCGCGCCCACTGCCGGCCTGCACTTCACGCCGGAGCTGATGGCGGCACTGCGCGGTCGCGGCGCACACTGCGTGTTCGTGACGCTGCACGTCGGCGCCGGAACCTTCCAGCCAGTACGGGCCGAGCGGGTCGCCGAGCATCGTATGCACGCCGAGCGCTTCGCGATCCCCGCGGCGACGGCAGATGCGGTCAATACGGCGAGGGCCGCCGGGCGGCCGGTGACAGCGGTCGGCACCACCAGCCTGCGCGCGCTCGAGTCGGCCGCTCGCGATGGCCAAGTCGCGGCCGACCACGGCGAGACCCGACTTTTCGTCACGCCAGGTTACGAGTTCCAGATCGTCAACCGCCTGATCACCAACTTCCACCTGCCCCGGTCGACACTGCTGATGCTCGTGTCCGCCTTCGCCGGC
>JAHEDN010000212.1 GCA_024641225.1 Burkholderiales bacterium
ACGTCAACACGACGATCATCGCCGAGGAAATGCGCATCTCGCCGGGCAACCTGTACTACCACTTCAAGAACAAGGACGACATCGTCAACAGCATCTTCCAGCAGTTCGAGCGCGAGATCGACCGGCTGCTGACGGTGCCCGAGGATCGCCAGCCGAACGTCGAGGACGCCTGGCTGTTCCTGCACGTGCTGTTCGAACTGATCTGGAAGTACCGCTTCTTCTACCGCGACCTCAACAACCTGCTGATCAACAACCGCACGCTCGAGCTGCGCTTCAAGGAACTGCTGGCGCAGAAGGTGAAGATGGCGCGCTGGTTGTGCGAGGGACTGGCGGCGCAGGACCTGCTTCATGCCACGAAGGCCGAGCACGCCGCGCTGGCCACCAACATGGTCGTGGTGGCCACCTACTGGCTGTCGTACGAGTACGTGCGCAATCCGCGCCACTTCGGCGAGCCCGAGGTCGTGGGCGCGGCGCTGGCGCGCGGCTGCTACCAGGTCATGTCGCTGACCGCGCCCTACCTCATCGGCGACGCGCGCGATCTGTTCGAGAAGCTCGCCGCGCAGTATCTCGAAGGCTGAAGGATCAACAAGGAGAGCTAAAGATGGCGAAGGGCTGGGCCAGGTTCCCCTATCCGGAAAAGCAGTACGGCCATACGGCCGCGACGCTGAAGAAGGCGTGGAGCCGCCTGCATCAGGGCGATCAGGAGCCGTATCCGAGGGACGCCGCGGTGGTCGATGCATGGATCGCCTTTCACGCCGGCGACTTCGAGACAGCGGCGGAAAAGGGCCTCGCCGCCGGCGGCGCCGGAGTCACTGCCGCGAACAAGGCCGTTGCGATCTACGCCAACTACCTCGAGGAGAGCGAGAAGAAGAAGCTGGCGCTGTTCGAGGAAGTCGCGGCACGCGCCGAGCAGCAGCAGGCGAAGGAGCCGAAGAACGCCAACGCGTTCTACTGGCGCGCCTACGCGCTCGGCCGCTACGCGCAGGGCATCTCGATCGGCAAGGCGCTCGCGCAGGGCATCGGCGGCAAGGTCAAGGCAAGCCTGGAAACGACGCTGAAGCTGGCGCCGAAACACGCCGATGCGCACATCGCGCTCGCCTCCTACCACGCCGAGGTCATCGACAAGGTCGGCGCCATGATCGGCGGCCTGACCTACGGCGCAAAGAAGGAGACGGCGCTGAAGCTCTACGAAGCGGCGCTCAAGCTCGCGCCCGACTCGGCGATTGCACGCATCGAGTACGCCAACGGGCTGGTGATGCTCGAGGGCAAGAAGGGGCTGGCGAAAGCGGAGAAGCTGTACGCCGAGGCGGCCGCGTGCAAGCCGCTCGACGCGATGGAACGGCTCGACGTCGAACTGGCGAAGACCGAGCTCGAGGACTGATGCAGTGGCGCAGCCTCCGTCGCCCGCCAGCGGAAGCGAACCGCTCACCTACCAGCAGGCAGGCGTCGACTACGCGCGCATCGATCCGCTGAAGATCCTCGCCCAGCAGGCGGCGGCGGCGACTGCGCCGAACCTGGCGCGGCACGGCCTGGCCGAGGTCGCCGCATCGCGCGGCGAATCGGCCTACGTGGTCGACTGCGGCGAGTTCTATCTCGCGTCGATCACCGAATGCCTCGGCACCAAGGCGCTGGTGGCCGACCAGATGCGCGCGATCACCGGCCGGAGCTATTACGACCGGATCGCGCAGGACACGCTGGCGATGGCGATCAACGACATCATCACGGTCGGCGCCACGCCGGTATCGGTGCACGCCTACTGGGCCACCGGCGGCAGCGACTGGTTCGACGACGAGGCGCGCGCGCGCGACCTGGTGGCCGGCTGGCGATCCGCGTGCGATGCGTGCGGCGTGGCGTGGGGCGGCGGCGAAACACCGGCGCTGGCGGGAGTCGTCGCCGAAGGGCGCATCGACCTTGCGGCGTCGTGCGTCGGCATCGTGCGGCCCAAGTCGCGGCTTACGCTCGGCGAGAAGCTCGCTCCCGGCGACGCGATCGTGCTGCTGGCATCGAGCGGCATCCACGCCAATGGCGTGTCGCTGGCCCGCAAGCTGGCCGAACGCATCGGCTCCGGCTACGGCGCCGAGCTCGAGGACGGAACCCTCTACGGCGACGCGCTGCTTGCGCCGACGACTCTGTATTCACCGGTGACCGAGGCGCTGGCAGCCGCCGGCATCGTGCCGCACTACAGCGCCAACATCACCGGGCACGGCTGGCGCAAGCTGATGCGCCACCTAGGCAGCTTCACCTACCGCATTCATACGCTGCCGACCGTGCCGCCGGTGCTGCGTTTCATCGAGAAGCAGGCCGGCATCGACAAGCGCGAGGCGTACGGCAGCCTGAACATGGGCGCCGGGTTCGCGCTGTACGTCGATCGCGCCGATGCGAAGCGCGTGGTCGAGATCGCTGCGTCGCTCGGCGTTCGTGCGTCGATCGCCGGCGAGGTCGAAGCCGGCGCCAGGCGCGTCGTGATCGAACCGCTGGGACTGACCTTTGCCGCGGACGAACTGCACGTGCGCGCCTAGCCGCGCCGCCTCAGCGTCCCCGCTCGCGCAGCGCCATTACCTCGTTGGCGACCAGGGCAGCCAGCACCAGCAGGCCGCCCGCGATGGTTCCGGTGGCCGGCACCTCGCCGGCGCCGATCCACGCCCACAGCGGGCCGAGCACGACTTCCAGCAGGGCCAGCAGAGAAATCTCAGGCGCCGATAGCTGCCTTGCCGCGACCACCATCAGCATGCACGGCAGGCCGAGCTGGAAGACGCCGAGCACGGCCAGCAGCGCCACGTCGCGCGGGGCGGCCTGCAGCGGCAATGCCAGCGGCAGCATGATCGCCGCGGAAATGGCGCCACCGAGGAAAACAGCGGGCACCAGATCGACGCGGGCACGGTTCTTTTGCAACAGCACGAGGTTGATCGCCGACGCCAGCGGCACCGCAAGCGCGATCAGCATGCCGGCCACGTGGCTGCCGCCGGGCAGCGCGCCTCCGCCGCGGGCGAACATCCAGGCCATGCCGAGCATTGCCGCCACGATCGCCAGCCACGTGCGAAATCGCACCGGTGTGCGCAGGACGATCCAGGCGAGCACGGCCGTCAGCAGCGGGCCGATGCTCATCACCAGCAGCGTGTTGGCCACGGTGGTCAGCGTCAGCGCCAGCATGAAACAGACGAACATCACCGCCCACATGGCGCCGGATACGAGGCCCGGCCAGCCGGTCGCCCGGACGGGCCGCAGCCCTTCGCGTCGGACCAGCACGAAGTAGCCGGCCACGGTGAGCGCGGCGAACACGCTGCGCCAGAAGGTGATCTCGAACCGCCCCTCGGTCTGCAGCGCCGGCGTCAGGTGGCGTGTCACCACGCCGGCGATCGACCACAGCAGGGCGGCAACGATCATCAGCACGATGGCGCGGCGATGCGCGCCGTGCCGGGCCACTTCCGCCCCCGGCGCCGCTGCGGCGAGATCGTGCATGGCAGCCCGGCCTGAACCGGCTCAGGCCGCTTCGCGCTCCGCGCGCTTGCGCTCGTGCTCCTTGAGGAAGCGCTTGCGCAGGCGGATGCTTTGCGGCGTGACCTCGACGAGCTCGTCGTCGGCGATGAACTCGACCGCGTATTCCAGGGTCAGTTTGATCGGCGGCACGAGGTCGATCGCGTCGTCCTTGCCGGAGGCGCGCACGTTGGTCAGCTTTTTCTCGCGGATCGGGTTGACGATCAGGTCGTTGTCGCGAGAGTGGATGCCGATGATCATGCCCTCATATAGCTTCTCGCCCGGGCTGACGAACATGCGGCCGCGCTCCTGCAGCTTCCACAGTGCGTAGGCCACCGCCTCTCCGTCGTCCTGGCTCACCAGCACGCCGTTACGCCGCTCGGCTAGCTCGCCGGCCTTCAC
This sequence comes from Burkholderiales bacterium, assembly GCA_024641225.1. Lineage (GTDB taxonomy): Bacteria > Pseudomonadota > Gammaproteobacteria > Burkholderiales > Burkholderiaceae_F > JADJWR01. The sequence continues at coordinate 3,877 of JAHEDN010000212.1, forward strand.
CGGCGCGTATTCGTCGAACACATGGCTCATCAGGCCGGTGCCGCGCGTGGTGGTCAGGAAATCGCCCTGGAAGCCAATCAGCCCGCGCGCCGGAATGCGGTACTCGAGCCGCACGCGGCCGCGGCCGTCGGGCTGCATGTCCTGCAGCTCGCCCTTGCGCCGGCCGAGCTCCTCCATCACCGCGCCCTGGTGCTGCTCCTCGATGTCGACGGTGAGGAGTTCGTAAGGCTCGCACTTCTCGCCGTCGATTTCCTTGAACAGCACGCGCGGCCGCGACACCGCCAGCTCGTAGCCCTCGCGGCGCATGTTCTCGATCAGGATCGTCAAATGCAATTCTCCGCGGCCGGCGACCTCGAACACCGTCTCGTCCTCGGTCTCGCGCATGCGCATCGCCACGTTCGATTTCAGTTCGCGTTCGAGCCGCTCGCGCAGCTGCCGGCTGGTGACGAACTTGCCCTCGCGCCCGGCCAGCGGACTGGTGTTGACGCAGAAGTTCATCGTCAGCGTCGGCTCGTCGACCTTCAGCAGCGGCAGCGCGTCCGGCTCGTCGACCGGGCACAGCGTGGTGCCGATGCCGATTTCCTCGATGCCGTTGACGAGCACGATGTCGCCGGCCTCGGCCTCGTCGACGAGCTCGCGCGACAGGCCCTTGAACTTCAGCACCTGGTTGACGCGGCCGCGCAGCGGCACGGCGTCCGGCCCGTTGAGCACCGCCACTTCCTGGCCGGTGCGGATGCGGCCGCGCCGGATGCGGCCGATGCCGATCTTGCCGACGTAGCTCGAATAATCGAGCGAGCAGATCTGCAGTTGAAGCGGGCCGTTCGGGTCGTCCTCGCGCACCGGAACCTGGTCGAGGATCGCGTCGAACAGCGGCCGCATGTCGCCGCTATGCACGTTGGCCGACGTGCCGGCGTAGCCGCCGAGCGCCGAGGCGTAGATCACCGGGAAGTCGAGTTGCTCCTCGGTCGCGCCGAGCTTGTCGAACAGGTCGAAGGTGGCGTTGACGACGTAGTCCGGCCGTGCGCCCGGCCGGTCGATCTTGTTGACCACCACGATCGGTTTGAGCCCGAGTGCCAGCGCCTTGCGGGTGACGAAGCGTGTCTGCGGCATCGGCCCTTCGACCGCGTCGACCAGCAGCAGCACGCCGTCGACCATCGACAGCACGCGCTCGACCTCGCCGCCGAAATCGGCGTGGCCCGGCGTATCGACGATGTTGATGTGCGTGCCGGCGTACTCGACCGCGCAGTTCTTGGCCAGGATGGTGATGCCCCGTTCGCGCTCGAGGTCGTTCGAGTCCATGACCCGTTCGGCGACGTGCTGGTTGTCGCGGAAGGTGCCGGACTGCTGGAGCAGCTTGTCGACGAGCGTCGTCTTGCCGTGGTCGACGTGGGCGATGATGGCGATATTGCGCAATGCGCGTTTCATGCGAATTCCTTCGTGAGCGGCTCGGGCGCGGACTGCACGAGCCGCTGCGGCGCCAGAACGCCGTGTTCGTCGACGCTCGCCACGCCGAGCAGTTGCGCGTCGCGCGCGTAGACGCGAACGCGCGGCGATGCGGCGATCCGCAGCGGCAGCCGCTGGCCCTGTGCAAAACGTCCTGCGTCGCTCGCGTCGAGTTCGACGCGCGGCAGGCCGGCCAGCAGCGCGTCGGGGGGTAGCAGCCTGCCGCGCCGTGCCGGCAGGTCGAGTGTTTCGAGTTCGTCCAGTTTCAGTGCGTTC
>JAHEDN010000213.1 GCA_024641225.1 Burkholderiales bacterium
GCCCGGGCCGCAGCAACGGCACACCGGTGAGATCGTCGCGCTGGTGGACTGGAGCGCGTTCTCGCAGTGGGACCATTCCGAAGATCCCGGCGGCATGAAGGCGGGCACGGCGCGCGAGGAGAGCTATGCAGCGTTCAAGGACCTGCTCACGCGCAACCTTCTGGCACAGTTCGGCGAGCACTTCGCGGCGCTGGCGCCGATGGTGGAGTTCGCCGAGGCGTCGACGCCGATCACTGTCGCCAGTTACACCGGCGCCGAGCACGGCGCGATGTACGGGCTCGCCACGACGCCGCAGCGCTTCCTGTCGCCGGCGCTGCGGCCGCGCACGCCAATCGGCGGCCTGCTGCTTGCCGGTCAGGACGCGTGCACGCCTGGCGTAACCGGCGCGATGCTGGGCGGGGTGATGGCGGCGGCCAACCTCGAACCGCAGCTGTGGCGGCTGCTGCGTTGAAGGCGGGCTTGGCCGCCTGACCGGCCAGGCGCCCGCTCAGCCCAGCGCGACCGACCAGTCGCGTCCGCTGGCGCGGAAGAAGGCCTTGGTTCGCTCGTCTGCAGTCTTGGGATCGACACCGCCGGCGCGGGCGCGAAAGACAGCGACCATCTGCTCCCGCGATGTCGGCGCGAACACCCCGTCCATGGCTTCGCCGATTTGCCGAAAGAATGTTGCGCTGCTCATTTCCAAGACTGCCTCCGGATCGTTCGCGTTCAGTGGCGTTGCGTCGCGCGGGATTGGGCACCCGGCAACATCGAGGCACGTTAGAGGCCGCGGGCAACCCTGCGATTGCAGCCGCGAAACGGCGTGTTTCGAACTTGTTCCGATCGCCGCCGGCGGCGGCTCAGGAGGCCAGTGCCGCGGCGGCGGATGCCAGCGGCTGTCGCCGGCCGCCGCCATGTGCGAGCAGATACAGCGACGGGATCAGCCACAGGCTGACGAGCATCGAGAACAGCAGGCCGAAGACCATGCAGACCGCCAGCGGCTGCAGCATCTCGGCCCCTTCACCGAACCCGAGCGCCAGCGGCAGCATGCCGGCCACCGTGGTGAGCGTGGTCATCAGGATCGGCCGCAGCCGCAGCCGCGCCGCCTCGATGGTCGCCTCGATGACCTCGTGGCCGCGCGACCTTTCGAGTTCGATGAACTCGACCAGCACGATCGAGTTGTTGACCACCACGCCGATCAACATGATCACGCCGAGCCACACCGGCATCGACAGTGGCAGGTCGGCGGCGAGCAGCCCGAGGACGACTCCGATCATCGCGAAGGGGACGCCGAGCATGATCACCGCCGGGTTACGCAGCGACTCATACTGCACGGCCATCACCACGAAGACCAGGAAAAGCGCCAGTGCGGCCAGGGTGGCAACCTGCACCTGACCTTCCTGCAGGCTTTCGAAGGCACCCCCGTAATACAGCGAGTATCCGGGCGGCAGCCCGAAGCCGGCCAGCGTGCCCCGGATCTCGGCCATCACCTCGCCGAGAGGACGCGCGCCGGTGAGCGCGGCGTTGACCTCGACGATCCGGCTCTGGTTCTCGCGCCGGATTTCCGTCTGCGCCGAAATGAAGTCGACACGGGCGATGTCGCCGAGGTGAACCGCCGGCCTCGCGCCCTCGGTGCCGAACAGCAGCACCGACTCAATCGCACGCGGGCCGTCGACCGTGCCCGGCGGCAGCCGCACGCGGATGTCGTAGGCGCGGTCGTTGTCGAAGAACTCGCTGACGATCAGTCCATCGAGCGCGATCTGCAGCGCGCGCCCGGCCTGCGACGTATCGATGCCCAGCTCCGCGGCGCGCGTGCGATCCAGCCGCACGGCGAACTCCTGCCTGACCTCCTCGGCCGAGTGCTCCACATTGCGCAGCCCGTCGATGCCGCGCAGCGTGCGCAGCAGGCGGTCGCCGACCGAGGCCAGCACGGCGAGGTCCGGCCCGCGCACGCGAACACTGACGTCTTCGTCGGCCCGGCTGACGCGCACGCCGCGGATTCCGGAAGGCCGCGCCAGCACCTTGACGCCGGCGAGTTCGGCCTCGGCCACGCTGCGCTGGAACGCGCTCACCCACTGTTCGATGCCGCGTTCGCGTTCGGTCAGCGGCGCGAGCTGGATCGACAAGGTGCTCCGGTTGGGACGCTCGCGCTGGGAGCGGCCGAAGATCGAACCGCCGGCGATCACCGAAATGCCTTCGACGTCGCCCAGCTCAAGGGCAAGGCGCTCGAGCAGTCGCACCGTGCGGTCCATCTCCGCGAGCGAGGTTCCCGGATCGGTCAGCACGCGCACGCTGACGCGGCCGTCGTCCATCGTCGGCAGGAACTCCTGACGGCCAGCCTGCGTGGTGAACAGCGCGGCGAATACGCCGAGCAGCGCAAACGCCGCCAGTACGACCAGCCGGGGCGCGCGCAGGCTGCGCGCCAGCAGCGACGCATAGGTGCGCTGCGCTGATTCGATCAGCCGTTGCACGCCGCGCGTGAGTCGCGACGGCCGCGGCGGCATGCCGCGCGCGGCGAGCGCCGGCACGAGCGTGACGGCGGCGACGAGCGAGGCAACGATGGCCGCCGAAATCGTGAAGATCAGCTCGCGGAACAGCAGCCCGATCAGACCGCTGATGAACAGGAACGGCAGGACGGCGGCCAGATTGGTCGTGGTCGCGGCAATGATCGGGCTGGTGACCTCCGCGGCGGCATGGGCGGCGGCCTGCGGCCCCGGCTCGCCTTCGCGCTGATGGCGCTCGATGTTCTCGAGCATCACGATCGTGTTGTCCACCAGCATGCCGACGCCGAGCGCAAGGCCGCCGAGCGTCATCAGGTTCAGCGACAGGCCGCCGACGGCCATGATGACGAACGCCACCATGATCGAGATCGGGATCGCGGTGCCGATGACCAGCGTTCCGCGCAGGTTCCCGAGAAACAGGTAGACGACCGTCATCGCAAACGCCGCGCCGGCAAGAGCGGCGCCCGAGGCATTGGCAAGCGCCTGGCGCACGTAGGTGGACTGGTCCGATACCTTCGCCACGTCGATGTCCGGCGGCACCATGCTCTGCCGGGCGACCGAAGCAAGGCGCGCGTTGACCTGGTCGGCCACGTCGACGGTGTTCGCGGCCGGTTGCTTCTGGATCGAAAGCCGAACGCCCGGCGTGCCGTTGTAACGCACTCGGATGCGCTCGTCCTCGTGCGAGTCGAGCACCTGCGCCACCTCGGCGAGGGGGACCAGCTGGCCGCTGGGCAGTCGCAGCGGCAGCGCGCCGATCGCCGCAACGCTGTTGAGACGTCCCGACGTGCGGCTGGTGTACTCATGTTCGCCGACACGCAGGCGGCCGGCCGGCTGATCGATGTTGCCGTGCTCGATCGCCCGGATGATGTCCTCGATCGACAAACCAACTCCTGCCAGGCGCTTCTGGTCGGGCAGGACGTGCACCTCGCGAACCAGCCCGCCGCCGACCTCGACCGCCGCGACACCGGGCAGGTTGAGAAACTGCTTGGCGAAGATGTCGTCGGTCCAGGTGCGCATCTCCGTGAGACTGCGCAGCGGCGAGCTGACGACGAACTCGAGCACCGGGATCTGCGACGGGTCGCGCTTGAAGATGATCGGCGCGTCGATCGTCGTCGGCAGCAACCGGCGCGCGCGATCCAGACGCGTCGATGCGTCACGCAGCGCGATGTCGATGTCCTTGCCATAGTCGAAGTACAGCTCGACCTCGGTCGTGCCTTCCAGCGTCGTCGACTCGATGCCCACCGCGTCCTCGGTGATCGCCAGCTGCTCCTCGATATGCCTGGTCGACCGGTCTTCCATGATGTTCGCAGGCACCGCAGGATCGACGATGCGCACGCCGATCTGCGGATAGATCAGCTGCGGCAACAGGTCCACCGCCAGCCGGTGCAGCGCGAAGAGGCCGAGAACGATCGCCGACAACGTCAGCATCAGCGTGCTGACCGGGTGGCGGATGCACCAGGCCGCGATGCCGCCGCGTTTCATCGTCAGCCCGGCGCCTCGACCGGCTTCACGCGCTGGCCCGGCGCCAGGCCGATGAAGCCCTTGGTCACGACCTGCGTCCCGGCATCGAGGCCGCCGCGGATCTCGACCCGGTCGGCCAGCCGCAGGCCGCTGGCGACCTCGGCACGGCGCACGACGCCATCGTCGAAGACGAACACGAACTCTCCGCTCGCATCGCGGCGCAGCGCCGCCAGCGGCACCAGGATCCGCTCACCGCTCCCGGTGCTCAGCACGACCCGGCAGAACTGCCCGGCCCGTGCGCCCGGCGGCACCGGTTCGAGTGCCACTTCGATGCGGCCGGTGCGGCTGGCCGGATCGATGGCGGGATGGATACGGACGATCTTGCCCTCGTGCAGTCTTTCTCCAAGCGCATCGATGCGAACTCCGGCCTCATCGCCGACCTTCAGGTAGGGCAGAACGAGTTCGGACACCGCGACGTCGGTAATCAACGTCGAAGGGTCGATCAAGGTGAGCAGATGCGTGTGCTCGGCCGTCACGCTGCCCGGCTCGACCCGGCGCTCCGAGACGACACCGGCAAACGGCGCCTCGAGGGTCATGTGCTGCAAACGGGTGCTCAGCAGGCGCTCCTCGGCGCGCGCGATTTCCAGCGCGGTTTCGGAGCGCGACAGCGCGTCAGCGCCAATGAACCCGCGCGCAATGAGCTGGCGATTGCGCTCGTGATCCAGTTCGGCCTGCTTGCGCGTCGCGACCGCCTTGTCCAGCTGCGCCTTGAGCAGTCGATCGTCGTAGCGGACCAGCACTTCGCGGCGCCGGACGCGGTCGCCCTCGCGCACGGCCACGGCGATGACCTCGCCTTCCTCCTGGTTGACGATGCGAACCTCGCGCAGCGCCCGCAAACTGCCGGCGCGGTCGGCATCGACCGCGAGCTGACCCCTGGACGCCACGGCGATTTCGACAAGATGCGGACGCGGCTCGGACACGGCCTTGCTGCCGGTCGCCTTGCCACAGGCCGCAATAAACAGCACGGACAGCAGGATCAGTATTCTCATTCGTCGACTCGCGGCCTCGCCAGTGCGAAGTGCCCGCACGATTCTGCGCCTCCTCCTGCCTGGCCGCCCCCGCGCTTTCCCGCACGAGGCAGGCGACCGACGTTGCGCAGACTGCCGTTCAGCCGGTCGGCTCCAGCCTCAGGATCCCGCCGTTCGGCAGATCGGTCAGCAGATACACGTAACCATCCGGTCCGACGCGAACGTCGCGCACGCGCGGCAGCGCGCCTTCCAGCATGAATTCGTCCTCGACGAACTTCTCGCCGTCGAGACGCACGCGGATCAGGCTCTGGCCGCGCAGCGCGCCGATCAGCACGTCACCGCGCCACTTCGGGAACCTGTCGCCTGCGTAGAAAGCCATGCCGGAAAGCGCAGGCGACGGCACCCAGTACTTGAGCGGCTGCGCCATGCCGGGCTTCTCAGTGCCTTCGCCGATCTTCGTTCCGGTGACGTAGTTCACGCCCCAGGTGATCACCGGCCAGCCGTAGTTCACGCCCGCCTTGATGACATCCAGTTCGTCACCTCCCTGCGGGCCGTGTTCGCTCACCCATAGCGCGCCGGTCAGCGGAT
>JAHEDN010000214.1 GCA_024641225.1 Burkholderiales bacterium
GCGATACCGGGTTCGGTCTGCTCTTCAACTACAACCTGCTCGGCAGCGGCAACCACACGGTCGAACTGTTCATCGACGGCGTGCAGGTCGGCGGCCCGGTGCCGTTCACGGTCACGGTGCCGGCAGGGGAGTTCATCAGCGGAGTGTCCAGGACCGTCGACGTCACCGACTTCCCCGACAGCGGCAGGACCACGCGGCTCGAATGGCAGGAGAGCACCCAGAACTTCGCGATCACGGGCGTCAGCGGAGGCACGGAGCTGGTGCAGATCAGCGCACAGAACCAGGTCGCCGTCGCACGCGCGACGTTTGCCAACTTCCTCAGCCTCGGATACGTGGGCGACCTTCCCGTCTCGAGTCCTGCCGGTGCGGCGATGGCCGGCGCGAGCATCGGACTGGCCAGGCGTGCGCTTGGGCTGGCGCACAACACCGCCCGCACCGCCGAGGCGCGGGTTCGGCCGCTTGCGGTCTATTCGATCACCGAGGATTGCCTGTTCGGCGGTTCGGTCACGATGGCGATCGACGATCGCGACAATGACGGCGTGCCATCGTATGGCGACGTCATGACGATGACGTTCAACGACTGCCGCGAAGACTGGTCATCGTCGGTCGACGGCAGCTTCGCGGTGAACATCGCCGTGGCTTCGGCAACTCAGCTGAGCGGCCTGTTCACCTTCAGTCAGCTGGAGGCCGTCGTCGATGGCTACACCGCCGCGGTCAACGGGACGGCGAATATTGCCTACGGCGAGACGTCCGACCTGTCCGGCACGAGGATGGTGACCGATATGACCGTGGCTGCTGCCGGCCTGGTCAGTAGCGGCTCGAACCCGAGCTACAGCGACACTTTCACTTACGACCCCGGTTTCAGGGCGGTCTGGACCGACGTCGTTCCTTTCGCGCCGACTGCGGAGCCGTACTCGACGGCAGTCCTGAACGGCAGGCTGCATGCCGCCTCGCTCAACGGCAAGATCATCGTTGCCACCGACGCGACCGCGCCGGTGCACGACTGGTGGAGCGAGATGTACCCGGACAGCGGTCGGGTGACCGTGGACGGCTACCGTTCGCACCTGCGGCTGACGGTCGTCAACACCTCGACCGTTCGGCTCGATCTGGATGCGAACGATGACGGGGTCATCGAATCGACCGTCAACGTTCCCTGGGCCACGCTCATGCCGTGAAGAGTGGACGACGTTGCGAGCTACCTGGGCGGCGCAACGTCACGCCGCCGGCACGAACGGGGCGGCCAGGCCCGGTCTCGAGCGTGACCCGCCAGAAAGAGAGCACTCCTATGAGGCCGGTGGATGCCGCCTGCGGCGCTACTCCGCGGGCAGGCGAAAGTTGCGGCCTGCCGCGGGAGCCGTGTCGTTGGACTACGGTCTCGGTCGGCCGGGTCAGAGCTCGATGTCTTCCCGAATCGCCGCGACCCCGGCCTTCGCGCAGAGTTCGTCAGCGTCGCCGCCCGGAGCGCCTGAGACGCCGATCGCACCGACGATCGACCCTCCGGCCTCGATCAGCACGCCGCCGCCGATCGCGACCACGTCCGGCAGGTTGCGAATCCCGGAAGCGGATTTGCCGGCCTGCGTTTCGGCTGCAAACTCGAGCGTGTTGGTGCGGAAGCTGACCGCAGTCCAAGCCTTGCCGATCGCCGTGTCCGGCGTATGTGGCCCGGCGAAGCGGTCACGCACCAGGGCCTGCGCCACGCCGCTGCGGTCGACCACCGCCACCGCCACCTGGAAGCCGCGCTTGCGGCAGTCTTCGAGCGCGGCGCGGGTCGCCTTCATGGCGATTTCCGGCAACAGATGCCGGACTGTAAAAGTCCCGCGGTCCTGCGCTTGCGCTCCCGTTGCTGCGGTCAGCGCCGCGGCGACGAGGATGCTGCTCAAACTTGCGGAATTGCGCATCGTCTCCTCCCTGAAGGTGCGTTGGCCCATATAACGGTGACTAGTCTAGGCTCGTCGACACCGTCGGTGTTCGCCATCGCGCCAGGCAGGCAAAGGCCGTCGCTCGCAGTTTCTATGCGGCAGACGGAACTGCGGCAGGACGAAGGCCCTGCGTCAGTTCACGGATCGCGCCTTCGTCGAGCGTCTCGCGCGCCAGCAGCTGGTGCGCGCAGCGTTCCAGTACGTCGCGGTTATCGGCCAGGATGTCGTAGGTGCGCGCGAAGGCATTCATCACCAGCGCGCGGATCGCCTCGTCGATGCGGCCCTGCGTTTCCGGTCCGGCGGTGCAGCCGCCCTGCGTGAAGCCGGGCAGCTGCTCGAGAAAGCGGCTCTTCTGCGCCTCGTAGGCGACGTAGCCGAGTTCCTCGACCATGCCGTAGCGCGTGACCATGTCGCGCGCGATGTCGGTCACCTTGGCGAGATCGTCGGCTGCGCCGGTGGACAGGTGGCCAAAGACGACTTTCTCCGCCGCGCGGCCGCCGAGCAGCACCATCATCTTGTGCTCGAGCTCTTCGCGCGTCATCAGGAAGCGGTCCTCGGTCGGGCGCTGGATCGTGTAGCCGAGCGCGCCGATGCCGCGCGGGATGATCGAGACCTTGTGCACCGGGTCGGAGCCGGGCAGGGCGAGCGACGTCAGCGCATGGCCCATTTCGTGATACGCGACGATCTCGCGCTCCTTCGGGTTGAGCACCCGGTTCTTCTTCTCCAGGCCGGCGACGATGCGCTCGATTGCCGAAGTGAAGTCGGCCAGCGTGATCGTCTCTCCCTTGCGCCGGGTCGCGGCAAGTGCTGCCTCGTTGACGAGGTTGGCGAGATCCGCGCCCGAGAATCCGGTGGTCAGCGCCGCCACCTGCTCCAGGTCGACGCCGGGTGCCAGCTGCACCTTGCGGACGTGGACCTTGAGAATCTCGACTCGGCCGATCTTGTCCGGCCGGTCCACCAGCACCTGACGGTCGAAGCGGCCGGCGCGCAGCAGCGCCGGATCGAGGATCTCGGGTCGATTGGTGGCGGACAGCAGCACCAGTCCCGACGAACTGTCGAAGCCGTCGAGTTCAACCAGCAGCTGCTGCAGTGTCTGCTCGCGCTCGTCGTGGCCGCCGACCGGCGAGGCAATGCCGCGAGCCCGGCCGAGCGCATCCAGCTCGTCGATGAAGATGATCGCGGGAGCCTTCTGCCGCGCCTGCTCGAACAGGTCGCGCACGCGGGCCGCGCCGACGCCGACGAACATCTCGACGAATTCGCTGCCCGAAATGGAGAAGAACGGTACGCCCGCTTCGCCGGCCACCGCCTTGGCGAGCAGGGTCTTGCCCGTGCCCGGCGGGCCGACGAGCAGCACGCCCTTCGGCATGCGCGCGCCGAGGCGGCCATAGTCCTTTGGATTCTTCAGGAACTCGACCACCTCCTGCAGTTCGGCCTTGGCTTCGTCGACGCCGGCCACGTCGGCGAAAGTCACGCCGGTGTCCTTCTCGACGTAGACCTTGGCGCGGCTCTTGCCGATGCTCATGAAGCCGCCCAGCCCGCCCTGTCGCTCCGCCATCCGGCGCACGAGGAAGAACCACAGGCCGAAGAACACGGCGGCTGGCACCACCCAAGACAGCAGGTCGCGCAGGAACGTGCTTTCGATGACCCGGCTGTACGGCACGTCGTATTTCGACAGTCGCTCCGCCACGTCGGGTTCAACGCGGGTGGCCACGATGGTGGTCTTGGTGCCGTCCGGGCTCTTCAGCTTGCCGGTGATGGTGGTCTCGCCGACCACCACCTCGGCCACGCGGCCTTCGGCGAGCGCCTTCTCGAACTCGCTGTACGGCACCGGCTCCACGGTGCGCTGCGCCTGCCAGACGTTCTGCAGCGCCAGGAACGCCATTGCCGCCAGGATCCAGTACACGACGTTCCAGCGGGTCTGCGGATGCATGCCGTTCATGGGGGTTCAGGCTCCGGGTTGCAGCGTGACCGTGACCTCGCGATCACGGCCATCTCGCAGGATCGACAGTTTGACCGTGTCGCCGACCTGGTAGTCGTCGAGCAGGCCCAGCAGTTTTCCCACCGACTCCACGCGTCGCCCTTCGATGGCCATGATGACGTCGCCGGGCGCAACGCTGCCGTCGCGCGAGACGGTGGCGCCCTGCAGGCCGGCACTGGCCGCTGCCGAGCCGGGCGGAACCCGCAGCACGAACACGCCCTGCACGTCGAGCGTCGAGCGCAGGCGCTGGTTCAGCGCTTCGTCCACCTCGATGCCGAGCGCGGGCCGGATGTAGCGGCCGGTGCGGATCAGCTCCGGCACCACGCGGTTGACCGTATCCACGGGCACCGCGAAGCCGATGCCGGCGGAGGCGCCGGACGGGCTGTAGATGGCCGTGGTGATGCCGATCAGCCGCCCCGAGGAGTCGAGCAGCGGGCCGCCCGAGTTGCCGGGATTGATCGCCGCGTCGGTCTGGATCAGATGCTCGATCGTGCCGCGTTCGCTCGGCAGCGAGCGGTCGAGCGCCGAAATGATGCCGGTGGTCAGCGTCCAGTCGAGGCCAAAAGGGTTGCCGATGGCGAAGACCTTCTGCCCGACCTTCAGGCCGGTGCTTTCGCCAACCGGCACCGGCGGCGGACGTTTGAAGCCGACGCCGATGCGCAGCACGGCGATGTCGTGCGCCGGGCTTGCGCCGACGAGCGCCGCTTTGTAGTCGCGCCCGTCGGCCAGCCGCACCGTCGCTTCGCTGGCACCCTGGACCACATGGAAGTTGGTGACCACGTGGCCGCGGTCATCCCAGATAAAGCCCGAGCCCGTGCCTCGTGGCACCGAGAAGATGTTGCGGGTCCAGAGGTCCTGCACCTGCTGGCGCGTGCTGATGTAGACGACCGAGTCGCGTGAGCGTTCGAACAACTCGATCATCGACTGCTCGTCGGCGGCCAGGTCGCCACGCGGAGTCACCAGTCGCGGTACGGCGTCGCGTGCCGCAGGATCCGGACCGGGCGGTCCGGCCTCGAAGCCCGGGTACCAGCGCCAGAGCGCGTACAGCAGAGCGCTGACGATCGCGATCCAGAGCACGGTCGAGTTCGAGCGATCACTCATCGACAGGTACCGACAGGAGCGGGAGGAGGGGCGCGATCAATCGAACCCGGCACGGCGCAGTTGCGCGCGCATCGACTCGAGTTCCTCGAGCAGGTCGGCGACCAGTGCCGCCAGTTCCGGCACCGCTTCGAAGTCGCGCTCGATGCGAAGCATCTGGCGCGCACGCCGCAGGTCGCGGCTGCTGAAGCGCCAGGCCGGCGGCGACTCGCCCGGGGCCGACATCAGGCCCTCGCGCACGTGCTCGATCACCCAGTCCGGGGGCGCCGCGCAGGCACGCGACAGTTCGTCGAGCGTGAGGCACGCGTCCTCGAGAAGGGCGCCGATCAGAACGTCTTCCTCTTGCATCGTCTCAGCCTCGCGGATCGAACTTCAGTTCACGCGCCATGGTTTCGTAAAGTTCTTTCGCCCGCGCCGTCTCCGCCGGTGGCAGCACCACGCGCACCGTCAGTTCCAGGTCGCCGGGCGGGTTGCCCGGGATGCCTTTGCCGCGAACGACGAGCTGGCGGCCGCTATGCGCGCCGGCCGGGATGCGCACCTTCAACGTGC
>JAHEDN010000215.1 GCA_024641225.1 Burkholderiales bacterium
GAACGCAATAACCGGCGAGTTAGGGAGACACACCGGTATCAATGCAAGCACCGTGCCAATGACAGCGGAAACACAACGGCCGCGCCGGACAACCGGCGCGGCCGTTGTGCTCCAGCAGCAGGCGTGCAGACGAGGCGTCAGCCGCCGGCCCGATCAGACCCGATAGGCTGCCTCGCCGTGGTAGGTGGTATCGAGGCCCTCGCGCTCCTCTTCCTCCGCCACGCGCAACCCGATGGTCATATCGACAATCTTGTACGCGATAAACGCCACGACCGCGGTCCAGATGATCGTCACACCGACCGCGATGACCTGCTTGGTGACCTGCGCGCCGATCGAGAAGTCGTCGGCACCCACGCCGCCCAGCGCCGGCGAGGCGAACACGCCGGTCAGGATCGCACCGAGGATGCCGCCGACGCCGTGCACGCCGAAGACGTCGAGCGAATCGTCTGCGCCGAGCATTTTCTTCAGGCCGGTCACACCCCACACACAGATCACGCCGGCCAGCAGGCCGATGATGATCGAACCGCCGGGCCCGACGCTGCCGCACGCCGGCGTGATGGCTACCAGGCCCGCCACCGCGCCGGACGCTGCGCCGAGCATCGACGGCTTGCCTTTGACACTCCACTCGGTGAAGGTCCAAGACAACACCGCGGCAGCGGTCGCCAGCAGCGTGTTCAGCAGCACCAGCGTCGTGGTTGCGTTGGCTTCGAGGTTGGAGCCTGCATTGAAGCCAAACCAGCCCACCCACAGCAGCGATGCGCCGACCATCGTCAGCGGCAGGCTGTGCGGCGGCATGGCTTCGCGGCCAAAACCAATGCGCTTGCCGAGCACGTAAGCGCCGACCAGTCCGGCCACGCCGGCATTGATGTGGACGACGGTACCGCCCGCGAAGTCCAGCGCGCCGAGCTTGAACAGGTAGCCGTCCGCCCACCACACCATGTGCGCGATCGGCGCATAGGCAAAGGTGAACCAGATTACCGAGAACAGCAGCACGGCGGAGAACTTGATCCGCTCCGCAAAGGCGCCGACGATCAGCGCGCAGGTGATTCCCGCAAAGGTCGACTGGAAGGCGACGAAGATGTATTCGGGGATCTTGACGTTTGCCGTGAACGTGTCGGCCAGCGAATCAACCTTGACGCCGGAGAGCAACAGCTTCTCGAAGCCGCCGAAGAAGGCGTTGGTGCCCGAAAACGCCAGGCTGTAGCCATACACGAACCACAGGACGACGATCAGCGAGAAAACCACCATCACCTGCATCAGGACGCTGAGCATGTTCTTGGCGCGCACCAGGCCGCCGTAGAAGAGCGCCAGCCCCGGCACGACCATCGCCACGACGAGCACGGTCGCCACCATCATCCAGGTGATGTCACCCTTGTCGACGGTGACCTTCGGCTCCTCCTTCTTCTCTTCCGGCTTTGCCGCCTCGGCCGCCGCTGCCGGAGCCGTTTCCGTCGGAGTCGCTTGCGCGACGACGACCTCGTCCTTCTTGACCTCGGCAGTCGGTGCGGCCTGTGCCCAAACAGTCGCCGGCAGGCTGCCCACGGCCAGCGTCACGGCAAGCAGCGCCGCGGTGATCATTGCTTTCATTGGTTTCTCCCCTATGCCTGTTAGAGCGCTTCGTTGCCGGTTTCGCCGGTTCGGATACGCATGACCTGCTGCAGGTCGTAGACGAAGATCTTGCCGTCGCCGATCTTGCCGGTGCGGGCGGAACTCTGGATCGCCTCGATGGCGCGCTCGACGATCTCGTCGGCCACCGCCGCCTCGATCTTCACCTTCGGCAGAAAATCGACGACGTACTCGGCGCCGCGGTACAGCTCGGTGTGTCCCTTCTGGCGGCCAAAGCCCTTGACCTCGGTGACGGTGACGCCCTGCACGCCAACGGCGGACAACGCCTCGCGCACCTCGTCAAGCTTGAAGGGCTTGATGATTGCGGTGATCAGTTTCATGTCTTCCCCTGTTTGAATTTGCCGCCCCGCGCGCAGAGCGGCCGCTGGACCATGGCTTGGCTTCAGAACGACTTGCTGACGCTGACGACGACGCTCGACTTGCCCGCACCTTCCGGCGAGGTCCGCAAGCCGGCGGCGGCTTCATAGAGCGAGTTGCCCGTAAACGCGAATTCCTTCTCGCTGTTTCCGATGTAGGCCAGGCCGAACACCCAGCCACTGAGGTCGTAGGTCACGCCGACCTTGTAGTCCGTGTTGCTGTCGATCGACCCGCCCGGAAGGCCCTTGACCTTCTGGTAGCCGACATGGGCGTTGACGCCGAAACCGTTGGCGAGCGGGAAGCTCCCGCTCACGTCGACGTAATAGGAGTTCTTGGTGTCTGGAACGCCGAAGAAATCGGACACCGCCCAGTAGTACTTGGCACTTAGCGGTCCCCAGCCCCCACCGATGTAGATCTCGGTGTTGTCGATCTTGGTCGCGCCATCGGCCCCCGACTTCGGGTAGTAGTAATAGATGGCGCCGAGGTCATAGCTGAAGTCGCCGACCGCGCCCTTGAAGCCGCCGTAGAAATCCATCTCGAGGCTGGCGCCGTTGTAAAGCTTCTGCTCGACATTGGAGTTCCAGTTGCCGATATAGAAACCCGAGCTGTGGCCGATGTCGAAGCCGCCCTGGAGTGCCGGACCGTAGTCGGTCTGCGTCATGCCGCGGAAACGGTAGTCGCTGAACAGGCCGATGTTTCCGCTGACACTCCAGTCGGAGGCGGCCGTGGTGCCCTGCGCCTGGGCCGCAAACGGTAATCCCGCAGCGGCGCACAGGAGCGACGAGCGGAGGAGGGTCTTCATAAGTGTTTTCCTTTTCGGACGAGATCGGTTGGGCATGCGTGAAGGGCCGATTGATGTACTGCAACACCCGTGCCAACCACCGCAATCGCCGTAATCGCACTCTGACAGCGGTGATTTGCACTTGATTGGTGCGTCGATCTGGAAGGGAAGGAGCGTGCGCACCACGGTTGTGCGGCAGAACCGGTGCAAGGGCGGCGGTAGACTTCCCTCTGTCAGCCGGAGCCGCGCTCCAGACCTCCTTTCCCGGGTGCCCCGATGGAAAAAGCCGCTTTCCTGGACGACCTGCAGCAGCGTCTGGCCTCGCTGATCGAGGGGACGCCCGCGGCCGACCTGCAACGCAACCTGAAGGCACTGCTATCGCAGCAGTTCGCCCAGCTTGAACTGGTCACGCGCGAGGAGTTCGACACGCAGGTTCGCGTGTTGGCGCGCACGCGCGAGAACCTGAAGGAACTCGAGCGCCGGCTCGGCGAGCTCGAATCTTCCCGGCAGGGCTGAACCGGCGGCGCGCGCCCGGCCAGGTCCGGGCTAGGCGACTTCCAGGCGTCGAGCGGCGCGCCGTGCGGCGGCCGCGCGAAGCTTCTCTGCCGCCGCAACATCGACGCGCGCCAGTTGCGCCTCGATTGCCGCGCGATCGAACGCGCGAACCCCGTGCTCAGAAGAAGACTTGCCCAGTTCCGGCGCGAGCACGCCTTCGACTGCAATCAGCACCCGCAACTGGTCGATGCGACGCGCGCTGCCGACGATCGAACGAAGATCCGAGTCCGTCAGCGTGCCATCGAAGGGCGCAAACGCGTAGGAACGCCGCGGATCGGACTTGTGCGTCAGCACGAGCTCGACCGGACGCGCCGAGGGGTCGGCGGGCGCGGCGCGAAACCCCCTCGCCTCGTAGAACACCTGCACCAGGTCGCGCACCGGAACCGGCGCTGCCTCCACTCCGTGTGCACCGCCTTCATGGCTCGCCGCCTCGATGCCGCCAGCAGCGGAATCGCGACCGCGATCCGCCGCGCCCGGCCGTGTTGGCTCTTTCGTTTCATCTGGCTCAGGTGCCACCGCGGGCGCGGATGGCTTTTGCTTGCCGACCAGTGCGATCAGTTCGGGCCCAAGCCCGGCCGCCCGCAGAACCTCATCGGCGGTCGTCGGTGCAGCCGCAGCCGGTGCGCCACCGAAGACCTTGTCGACATCAATCGTCGCGCCCCCGTTGGTCGAGTGGCGCGCCACAAACAGCGCTTCGAGCACCCGCGCCTCGCGGCTTTCGGCCTCGCGGCGCAGTCGAGCTGCGCGGTACATCACCCACCCCGCCAGGGATGCGGCAATGACGAGCAGGGCAACGACAAGCAAGGTCATGAACGAAAACTGATCGGAACCACTTTCCGCGGGAAATGCCGGGCACCCCAGGCCGGGCCCGCTCCTGCCGGCCGATTATCGTTTCCGAGCTCCACGCCTCACGATCCGCCGGATGGCTGAAGCGCGATGCGCGTGTTCGATCGCCACGTCGTCCTCAGAAAGAGCGCGATGCTGCAGCGGGGCTCGCCTTTCGCGTCGGCCCGGCCCTCAAGCAAGGCCGAGGAAACCGCGCCGGGTACGGGCGATGGCAATGATCTTCGCTGCAATGCGAAAGTCGATCCTCTTCATCTCGCGATCGATCGCGACCCAGTCCATGACCAGCACATCGCGCAGCCTGACCGAACTGACTGCCGTGTCGGCACCATGCTCGGCAGCCACCAGCAGCCTGTTCATGCCCAGGGCGTGCGCCTTCTCGAGCAGGGCTGCCGCGCGCTGCGCATGCAGGCGGCCGCGATCGAAGAAGAAAGCGTAGCTTCTGTCGCGATCCTCTCGATGGTTCATCAGCAGGCTGATCGGCTGGGCCGAACTCGGCGCCGGCTTCATCACGTAGCCGCGCGCCGAGAACCAGGAGACGACCAGCGCGTCGAGTGGCACTTCGATCCTGCCGTCGAGCAGTGACAATGGCGAAGACGCTGCCGCGCCGTGCGGGCGCGGCAGCGTCGACTCACCGGACAACCCGGAAAGCAGCGTGGTCGGACGACCCAGCTGCTGCCGCGCCTGCTCGGCGATGGTCGTTGGTTCGTCGCCGAGCAGGATGTCGATGTCGACGGGTTGCGTGATGGGATTCGGTCTCGTTGCCGGCTCGGCGGACGCCGTGGGCGGCTCGGGCCACACGCCGGTCGGTGCGCCACCGATGGTGTGGCGTTCGGCCCGGTCTTCGCCGAGCAGAACACGGGCGAGCATCTGGTCCGTGCGCGCACGACGCACGTCCCGTTCGCGCTCCTTGCGCGCCCGGTCCTGGTTATGGCGCCACAAAAGCGCCGCGACCAGGACCGCCAGTAACCCGATGAGAAGTACGAACCACACGCGGCAGTCAGCCCTTGGTTGGATGAACACGATTGTCGCAAACGGCGGTGCGCTTGTGCACGGCTTCTTCCAGACCCTCGCCGACGGAGAGCCGAGCCTGCCAGATTGTCAATGGAAAAGCCGCCCTCGCCGCTGTCCGATATGCACCGGTGGACGCGGACACACGCGGTGCGGTCGGCGATACGCTGATCCCGAAGATCCACAGCGCAGTTGTCGAACACGAACCGCACGGCCGCGTGCGCACCTGCAGAGCGACCACAACCCGATGACGCTGGCAGTCGTCCACAGCCGCGGCCTGGCGGGAATGATCGCGCCTGAAGTCACCGTCGAAGTGCATCTGGCCAACGGCCTGCCCTCCTTCA
>JAHEDN010000216.1 GCA_024641225.1 Burkholderiales bacterium
GCTGCGCGGCGAGCGCGGCCAGCCAGCGGCTGACAACCCGTCGTTCCTCGACGCCGCACTCGCCCGTGCGCAGTTCGTCGAGCCGGCGCTGCGCGGCCTGGGAGCGCGCGCCGGCCCGCTCGTGTTCCAGCTGTCGCCGCTGCCGCACCGGCTGAAGGCCGACGGCGGGAGCGAGGTGATCGACAGCCTCGGCATGTTCCTCCGCCAGCTGCCGCGCGAGGTCGACGGCCAGGTGCCCGTCTACGCGGTCGAGCTGCGCAACGCCGAGGTGCTGACGCCGCGCTTCGTGCGCATGCTGCACGACGCCGGCGCCCGCCTGTGCCTCGGCATCCACGCGGCGATGCCCGCGGCTGCGCGCCAGGCCGCGGCATTGCGGGCAATGGACGCGTCAGCCGAGGAAGGCGACGACTGGCGGCTCAAGGGCCCGCTGGTGGTGCGCTGGAACCTGCACGCCGGGCTGCGTTACGACGCGGCAAAGAACCGCTATGCGCCGTTCGACCGCCTGCTCGACCCCGATCTGATCACGCGCGGAACGCTCGCCCATCTGGCGCACGTGGCGATCCGCAGCGGCCAGCCGGCCTTCATCATCGCCAACAACAAGGCCGAGGGCAGTGCACCGCTGAGCTGCATCGAGCTGGCGCGGGCGATCGTCGATCGCTGAGGCGGCGCTGCTGCTCAGCCCATCATCTGGCCCGGCAGCCAAAGCGCAATCCCGGGAAAGACCGAGATCAGCACCATCGCCAGAAACATCAGCAGCACGAATGGCAGCGAGCCCTTAAGCACGGTCGGCAGCGGCACGTCGGGCGCCACGCCCTTGAGCACGTACAGATTGAGCCCCACGGGTGGCGTGATCAGGCCGACTTCCATGTTGATGGTCAGGATGACCGCGAACCAGATCAGGTCGAAACCGGCAGCCTCGAGCACCGGAGTCAGGATCGGCATCACCATCAGGATGATCGCCGCGGGCGGCAGGAAGCAGCCGGCGACCAGCAGGAAGATGTTGATCGCGAACAGCAGCAGCCAGCGGTTCAGGTCGAGGTCGACCAGCCACTGCGCCGCCGACTGCGTCACGTACAGCAGCGACATCATGTAGGAGAACACGGCCGCCGCGCCGATGATCATCAGGATCATCGTCGACTCGCGCACCGTCTCGCGGAAGATTCGCCACTGGTCCTCGAGCCGCCACTGCCGGTAGATGACGATCACCAGCACCAGTGCGAGAACTGCGGAGAGCGCCGCCACCTCGGACGGCGTCGCCAGCCCGCCGTACATCGCGTAGCCGATGGCGATCACGATGCCGATGAACGGCGAGACGCGGCCCAGCCCCTCCATCTTCTGCGTGAATGTGTAGCGGACGACCTCCGTTTCCGGCGCGGCACGCTGCGCGCGAAGCGTCGAGAGCCAGGCGTAAAGCGAAAACATCACGACCAGCAGGATGCCCGGCACTACGCCGGCGAGGAAGAGCCGGCCGATCGACGTCTCCGTGGCCAGGCCGTACAGGATCATCGTGATCGACGGCGGGATCAGGATGCCGAGGGTGCCGCCGGCGCAGATCGAACCGGTGGCCAGCGCGGCGGGCACGCCGCGCTTGATCATCTCCGGCACGCCGGCCTTCCCGATCGCCGCGGCCGTGGCCGGGCTGGAACCGCAGATCGCCGAGAACACGCCGCAGGCCAGGATGTTGGCGATGACCAGCCCGCCGGGCACGCGATCGAGCCAGCGATGCAGTGATTCGTAGATGTCCTTGCCCGCCGCCGAGGCCCCGATCGCCGAACCGAGCAGCACGAACAGCGGGATCGTCAGCAGCGCAAAGGACGACAGCTCGTCCATCATCAGGATCGGCACGTTGGCAAGGCTCGCCGGTCCCTCGAACAGCAGAAGGAAAGCCACCGCCACCAGCGTCAGCCCCCACGCGATGGGCAGGCCCGAAAACAGGACCGCCAGCGTGACGACGAGGATCAGGCCGCCGATCTGCAGTTCGCTCATCTGCGTTTCGCTTCCAGCATCGATTCGCGCAGCAGATCGGCCACGTACTGCAGCGCGGTCAGGCCGAGCCCGACCGGCATCGTCAGGAACAGCGGCCACTTGAGCGGCGCCCATGCGCTTTCGGTGCGGTCGCCGCGCTCGAACGCTTCGAGCGTCAGCTCCGCCCCGACATAGGCGAGGTAAATGCAGACCGCCAGGCCGACGAGGCCGACGACGATCGCCACGCTCTTGGCCGCCGGCCGCGGCAGGTAGTGCGACAGCAGGTCGACGCCGACGTGGCCCTGCGTGGCGAGGCAGTACGGCGAAGCGAGAAACAGCGCCGCGACCATCATGTACACGGAGAACTCGATCTCCCAGTACGTCGAGGCGCCCATCGCGCGATAGATGACGCTCCAGGTGATCACCAGCGCCGCGAGCGCCAGCATCACCGCCGCCACGGCAGCGCAAGCCGTGCTGAGCCTGAAGACCGCGCGAACGAAGGCGGGCAGCATGGCGAGTCCCCGAGAAAGAAGCGGGCCAGTTGCCCGGCCCGCAATCGATCAGAACGCGGCGATCACTTGACCGCCAGCAGTGCGTCGATCAGTTCCTTGGCGGTGGGCGACTTGCCGGCGAACTCCTTCCACGCGGTGTCCTTGGCCAGCGCGACCCACTGGTCGTACTCGGCCTGCGTCATCTCGTGCACCTTGGCACCGGCCTTCTTGTACGCGTCTTCCATCTTGTCGACCGCCTCGCGCTGCAGGCCGAGGAAATAGGCGTCCGATTTCGCCGCCGCCTCCTCGAAGATCTTCTGCTGCGCCGGAGTCAGCTTGTCCCAGTGCTGCTTCGACATCACCAGCGGCTGCAGCAGCATCCACAGCGAAAACTTGCTCGGCGTAGTGGCGAACTTGGTCTGCTCGTAGAGGCGCATGCTGACGAAGGTCTCGGCCGACGTCAGCGTGCCGTTGATCACGCCCGACTGCAGCGACGGGTAGATCTCGGTCGACGGCATGCTGACCACCGAGGCGCCGGCCGCTTTCAGCATCGACTCGAACGTCGGATCGGCGGCGCGCATCTTCAGGCCGTCGACGCTTTTCGGGCCGGTGATCTCGCGATCCTTGGTCGCGAATGCCCCGGGCGTCCACCACCAGCTGACGATGTGGATGCCGTTGGCGTGCGCCAGGTCCTGCAGCTTCTTCTGGAACGCCGTGCCACGCAGCTTCATCGCATGGTCGAGCGTCGGCACCGTGCCCGGCATGATGATGATCGAGAACTCCTGCGCCTTGCCGACCGCGTACGACATCGGGAACACGGCCATCTCGAGCGTGCCATTTTGCAGCGCATCGAGCTGCGCGACCGGCTTGATGCCGAGCGATTGCGCCGGATAGATGCGGAACTTCAGGTTCGGATCCTTGGCGTTGACCTCCTTGACGAACAGGCGCGTGGCCAAGTCGCGACCGTCGGCGTTGGCCTTCCACTGATGCGAGATCTTGATTTCCTGCGCGACCGCCCCGGCCGACGCAAAGGCGACCAGCGCGAACGCGGCGCTCCAGCGCATGAATGCTTTCATGACTCCTCCTGAAGGGTGAATGCTTGGCGCCGAGCCGTCGGCCGGCGCCTTCCCGGTTTTCGTTCCGGGTCTCCGATCGCTGCCGCCGACCACGGGGGTGTCCGACGTACCGACGGCCGCTACCCTAACCGATTGTCGGATCCTGGTGTCGCTGCAGTGCAATGCGGCAGTTCCTGGTTCGGGCTGCTCGTCTAGGAGGGCCGCGGCTTGCGCCTCGCCGCAAAGGTCCTGCGGAACTTCTCGACCTTCGGCGACACGACCATCATGCAGTAGCCCTGCGCCGGGTTGTGGCGGAAGTACTCCTGGTGGTAGGTCTCGGCGCGCCAATACTCGCCAGCGGGCAGCAGCTGGGTGACGATCTCCTCGTCATGCCCCTCCTGCGCCTCGCGGATGACCTCGTTGGCCGCCGCCTTCTGCGCCTCCGAGTGATGAAAGATCACCGATCGGTACTGCTCGCCCACATCGCTGCCCTGGCGGTTCAGCGTGGTCGGGTCGTGAATGGCGAAGAACACCTCGAGGACCTCGCGGTAGCTGATCAGCTTCGGGTCGAACTCGACGCGCACCACCTCGGCATGCCCCGTACTCCCTTCGCAGACCTGGCGATAGGTCGGGTTGGCAACGTTCCCGCCCGCATAACCGGACTCGACGTCGGTCACGCCCTGCAGTTCCTCGAACACCGCCTCAAGGCACCAGAAGCAGCCGCCGCCGAGCGTGGCGAACTCGCGGCCCGGTGCGGGTTCGTTCGAGAGCGGGTTCTTGATCGACATGGATCCTCCTCGGGGGCGTTGTGCATGCCTTGGTCGCGCACCGGCACCCGAGCTTACCGGCCCAGGATCACCGGCCGGTTGGGCAACTCGTCGGCATTGCGCTCGCCGTCGCGGGCAGGAAAGTGCGCCGCGAGCAGGTCACTGATCCGCTCGACCCCGGCGACCACGCCGCCCTCGAACTCGCCGCTGGCGAAGCGCTGCGCCATCTCGCTGCAGATCGCCTGCCACCGCTCGCGTGGCACGCACGCGGCGACGGCGCGGTCGGCCACGATCTCGATGCCGTGATCAGCGAGGTCGACGTACAGCAGCACGCCGTTGCGCTCGTCCGTATCCCAGACATGCAGCTTGGCAAAGAGCATCTCCGCACGTTCACGCGCCGGCGCGTCGCGCCTGAGGTAGCTCCAGGGCAGCCTCGCCTCGACCGCGAAGCGGATCTCGCCGCGGTGCGCGATTTCGCCCTGCACGATCGCCCGCTCGATGCGCTCGAGCGCCGCCGCCGGCAAGGCTCGATCGACTGCCCGTGGCGAACGCAGCCCGTGCCGGATCCAGCGTGCGAGTTTCATCACCAGTTCCCGCCCGCGCCGCCGCCGCCGAAGTTCCCGCCGCCGCCGGACGACCACCCACCGCCACCGCCGGACCACCCTCCACCGCCACTCCAGCCGCCGGGGATAAACACGCCACCGCGCCGGCCGCCGACCACACGCCCGCCGCGGCTGCCGCCGGAGAACAAGGAAATCAGGAACGCGAGCACGCCGACGAAGAGGCCGAGTTTCAACGACGAAAGCACCCAGCCCGCGACCGATCCGGCGCCCGCGCCGGCAACGAGGGCACCCGGTGCGCCGAACAGCTTGCGGAGCAGCCCGGCGAAAATCACGCCGCCGATAACGAACGGAACGAGGGACTCGACCAGGCCCGCACCTGCGTCCGTCGCCTGCGCCGGTTCGGGAGCCGGCAGCGCCTCCCCCTCGATCAGCCGGAAGACCGCGTCGAGTCCGGCGCTCAGCCCGCCCGCAAAGTCGTCCTGGCGGAAGCGCGGCGTGATGCGCTCGCGGATCACGCGTGCCGCGGCGAGATCGGGTATCGCGCCTTCGAGCGTCTTGGCTACGGCGATCCACACCCGGCGGTCGTCCTTGGCGACCACGATGAGCAGCCCGTCGCCGACCTCGGCGCGGCCGATCTTCCAGGTGTCGCCGATGCGCTGCGCGAAATCC
>JAHEDN010000217.1 GCA_024641225.1 Burkholderiales bacterium
GGTCGTGCGCCACGACCCGGACGATCCGTATCTGGTGGTCGCCGCGGACAAGGGCACGGCGACGTTCTCCGACCACGCCAACGCCGTCAGCGCCGAATACGGCCACTGGCTCGGCGACGCGTTCGCCTCCGGCGGCAGCGCCGGCTACGACCACAAGGGGATGGGGATCACGGCGCGCGGAGCGTGGGAAAGCGTCAAGCGCCACTTCCGCGAGATGGGCATCGACACGCAGACGACCGATTTCACCTGCGTGGGCATCGGCGACATGTCGGGCGACGTGTTCGGCAACGGCATGCTTCTGTCGAAGCACATCAGGCTGTTTGCGGCGTTCGACCACCGCCATGTGTTCATCGATCCCGATCCCGATGTGGCCCGGAGCTGGGACGAGCGCAAGCGGATCTTCGATCTGCCGCGCTCCTCATGGGCCGACTACGACACGGCGCTGATCTCCGAAGGCGGTGGGGTCTGGCCGCGCTCGGCGAAATCGATCCCGGTCTCGCCGCAGGCGGCGCTGGTCCTCGGCATCGAAGCCGGGACGCTGACGCCACACGAACTGATCAACGCGATCCTCAAGGCGCCGGTGGACCTCCTTTACAACGGCGGCATCGGCACCTACGTGAAGAGCCTGACGGAATCGCATGCCGACGTCGGAGACCGCGCCAACGACGCCATCCGCGTCAACGGCCGGCAGCTGCGTTGCAAGGTGGTCGCCGAGGGCGGCAACCTCGGCTGCACGCAGCTCGGCCGGATCGAATATGCGCTGCAGGGCTGCGGCGGCATCGGTGGTCACATCTACAACGATGCGATCGACAACTCGGCCGGTGTCGACACGTCGGACCACGAGGTCAACATCAAGATCCTGCTCGGGCTGGTGATCACCGAGGGCGAGCTGACCGAGAAGCAGCGCAACAAGCTGCTGGCGCAGATGACCGACGAGGTCGGCGCGCTGGTGCTGCGCGACAACTACTTCCAGACCCAGGCACTGGGCCTGACGAAGCGGCTGGCGCGGCCGCTGCTCGAGCAGCAGGCGCGCTTCATGCGCTTCCTGGAGAAGGCCGGCCGGCTGAACCGGGCGCTGGAGTTCCTGCCCGACGACGCGTCGATCGCCGAGAGGCGCGAGCAGGCGATCGGGCTGACCACGCCCGAAAGCGCGGTCCTGCTCGCCTACTGCAAGCTGTGGCTATTCGACGAGCTGCTCGCCTCCGATTTACCCGAGGACCCCTGGGTGGCCACGGCGCTGGCTCGCTATTTCCCGACGCTGCTGCGCGAGCGCTACGCCGCCTACATGGATCGTCATCCGCTGAAGCGCGAGATCGTCGCCACCCACGTGCTCAACAGCATGGTCAACCGCGTCGGCGCCACGTTCGTGCACCGGCTGTCGGAGAACACGGGCGCGCCGCCGGCACAAGTGGTTCGTGCCTATTTGCTGGCACGCGAAAGCTTCGCCAACAACGTGACGCAGCAGGCGATCGAGGCGCTCGACTGCAAGGTGCCCGACGAGGTGCAGGCCGAGATGCTGATCGAGCTCGCCCGGTTGACCGAGCGTGCAACGACCTGGTTCCTGCGCTCGCGCCGGCTCACCGACCCGATGGCCGAGACGATCGCGCGACTGCGGCCGGCGGCCGATGGGCTGCTCGCCATCCTTGCCGCCGAGCCAGGGACGCCACGACAGCGGCATGAGCAGCACGAGCGGTGGCTCGAGTCCGGCGTGCCGGCCGAACTCGCGGCACGGATTGCATCGGCCGAGGCTCAGTTTGCGGCACTGGACGTGGCGGAAATTGCCGAGCAGTCACAGCGCAGCCTCGACGAGGTTGCCGGCGCGTACTTCGCCCTCGGCGACACGCTCGGGCTGGATCGGCTGCGCGCGCAGATCGTTCAGCTGCACGCCGACGGTTACTGGCAGGCGCGCGCCAAGAATGCACTCGGCGATGACCTCGCCGACCTGCAGCGTGAATTCGCGGCGCAGGCGGTACGACTGCACGCTGGTGGGGATCCGAAGGCCGCGGTGGCTGCGTGGGAACAGGCCAATGCACACGCACTGACCCGCGCACGGCGGCTCATCGAGGAACTCTCGCAAGTACGCAGCATGGATCTCGCAACCGCGTCGGTAGCGCTGCGGGAACTGCGCAATCTCGCGTGAGGACGAATCAGTATTAGGACATCGGACTGCGTTGCGGAGCGTCCTGCGCGCCGCAACCCAGGTTCCGCACACATCCGGCGCGCGCAAAACTGCGCCGATCAGGCGACGGGCTTGTCCCCTGGATCCCAAACGCCCGGCAATTCCAGCCCACCTCGAGCTGATGCCTGCCTCGAATCCTCGCGAGCCCAGCCGCAAGAGCCGCTGATGCCCGCGTTGGCAGGTTCACAGTGCCGGGCGAAACGCCCCGCGCTGCCCCCGCACGGGGGCGGCGCGGAACTCACAAGCAGCAACTACAGCAAGCCGGAAGAAAGGTCTCCTCCGGCCGCCCTCTCAGGTCTTATTTCTTGACCTGAACGTACATGCCTTTGCCTTCATCGAAGCGGTGTGTCTTCAGGAAGGCTTCGCAGTCTTTCTGCACATCGGCCCGGGTCTGCTCACAACTCATCGGCTGTCCGCCGACGTCGCGCGGTTTGCCGGGGATCGGTTCCCACATCGACTTCCCGTCGTTCCAACGGTTGGCCGCCAGGAACTTGTTGCGCTCTGCGACGACCTCTTCCCGCGTCTTCACGCCTTCCGGCGGACGAACGCCCGACTTCAGCACGTAGGTGCCCACTCCATCGTTCCAGACATGGGTCTTGAGAAACTGGACGCAGTCGCCCCTAACCTCGGCACGCGTTTTCGCGCAAGCGAGCTCTTCAGGCGTCTGGGCGAAGGCCGTGCCGCCCACAAGGGCGACGCAAACGCCCAGCGATGCGACGAGTGGAAGGCTGTTTTTCATAAAGCGACCTCCATCGGTTGATGACGCCGAGGCGGCTGCAACGCTGAGAAAACCGGGTTGATTTCCCTTTCCCGTTTGCTTACCTACCTCAGCGATTTCACGATAGTCCGCCTCACCCCATGCGGTTTGCGCTTCCGCAAGTTTGGCCTTCGGACGTGATTGATCTGTCGCAGTGGTGACGCGCGAAAGCCTTCGTTGCGGTGGAGAGACCCGTCTCAACCGTCGGCAACATCACAAGAATCCGTCACCTGTCTTCGACCGCCGCCGTGCTGCGCAGCGGTAGGCGCAAGGGCGCGGCTTCCTTTGCTTTTCGCAGCCCCGCCCGGGGCACCGGCGATCGCGGGCAGCGCCCGCTGACCTGCATCCAGCCGGCGCATAATCGCGCCCGCTTCGGCGCCAACCCAGATGCCTGCACTCGCGCACTCGCTGTTCCCGATCGTCAATATCCTGGGCGCCGCCATCGCCGTCTTCGCGACGACGATGCTCGCGCCCCTGGCGGTGGCGTTCTTCAATCACGAGGAAGTGGTCATCGCCTACGACACCGCTTTCCTCGTCACCTTCGTCAGCGGGGCGTCACTGTGGCTGATCACGCGGCGGTTCAAGCGCGAACTGCTGCCGCGCGATGGCTTCCTGCTGGTCGGCCTGATCTGGACCGTGCTGCCCGCCTTCGCCACGCTGCCGCTGATGCTGCATCTTCCGGCGCTGTCGTTCACCGACGCGTACTTCGAGGCCGTGTCGGGCATGACGACTACCGGCGCGACCACGCTCTCGGGGCTGGACGAGCTGCCGGCGTCGATCAATTTCTGGCGCTGCCTGCTGCAGTGGATGGGCGGCATGGGAATCCTGGTGCTGATGGTGGCTGTCCTGCCTCTGCTCGGAGTCGGCGGCACGCAGCTGTTCCGCGCCGAAAGCGCCGGCCCGATCAAGGACACCAAGCTGACCCCCCGCATCACCGATACCGCCATCGGACTGTGGAGCGTTTACGGCGCGATCTCGCTGGCCTGCTTCCTGGCCTACTGGGCCGGCGGCATGACGGCGCTGGACGCCGTGATGCACATGTTCACGACGATGAGTCTCGGCGGGATGTCTTCGCACGACACGAGCTTTGCGTTCTTCGACTCGCCGCTGCTCGAGTGGGTCTGCGTCTTTTTCATGCTGCTGGCGAGCATCAACTTCGCGGTGTACTTCCTGGTCGTCCGCAAGCGCAGCCTGGGCGTGCTGCTGACCGACATCGAGGCACGCGGCACCCTGATCGTGATGATGGGCGGCGTGCTGCTGGTCGCCGTTTACCTGCTATGGCAGGGCGTCTACGCCGATCCGCTGGAAGCGCTGCGCAAATCGGCCTTCAACGTGGTGTCGATCGCCTCGACCACCGGTTATGCAAGCGTCGACTTCAATCAGTGGCCGAGCTTCGCACCCTGGTTCATGCTGATGCTGTCCGGCGTCGCCACCAGCGCGGGCTCCACCGGCGCCGGCATCAAGATGATCCGCTTCATCGTGCTGGTGAAGCAGGCGCGGCGCGAAATGCTGCGCGCGCTGCATCCGTCGGTGATCAGCCCGGTACGTCTGCGCGACACCGTGGTCGAGAACAACGTGATCTTCGCGGTGCTCGCCTTCATGCTGATGTACGGCACCACGATCATCGCCATGACGTTCCTGCTCACCATCTCCGGGCTCGACGTGCTTACTGCGTTTTCGGCGGTAGTCGCCTGCGTCAACAACACCGGCCCGGGCCTGAACCAGGTCGGACCGGCGACCACCTATGCGGTGCTGAACGACTTCGAGACCTGGGTCTGTGCGATCGCCATGCTGCTCGGCCGGCTCGAGATGATGTCGGTCTTCGTGCTGTTCACGCCGGCGTTCTGGCGCAAGTAGCCGACGCCGCGGTCAGCCGGCCGCGGTGAATTCGATGCGGCCTTCGGGGAGCATGTAGAGCACCAGCGCGCGGCCGGCACTGACGGTCGGGTGGTGTGCCGAGCCCGGCGGGTAGACCTTCCAGCCCGCTCCCTTGCCGTCGAAGCAGGCGCTCGGCGTCACCGGCATCACCATGCAGATCTCGCCATTCGGGTGGCGATGGTGCGGTCCGACGATGTCGGTGAGGTCGACGACGTCGACGCTCAGGTTCGATGTCTCCGGCCCCGGTTCGATGACGCGGCCGAAGCGGCGCCCGGCGCCGCCCTGCGCGCACATCCAGCCGGCGGCGATCGCCTGGTGACAGGCGGCCTCGATGGTCCTGAACTGGCTGCCGTCCGGCGGAAACCTGCGCTCGAGCTCCTCACCGAGTTCCGGCGTCAGCGCCCGCCCGGCGGCGACAACGGCAACCGGACGGATCAGGTCACGAAACTGGTCCACATTCATCTTTCCCTCCACTCATGCATTACTCGTCGCCCGTCGGCAGACGATACCGCTTCAGCAGCAGCGCATTGCTGACCACGCTGACGCTGGACAGCGCCATCGCCGCGCCGGCGAAGACCGGGGACAGGAAGCCCAGCGCCGCCAGCGGGATGCCGACCACGTTGTAGATGAACGCCCAGAACAGGTTTTGCCGGATCTTGCGCACGGTGGCGCGCGACAGTTCGATC
>JAHEDN010000218.1 GCA_024641225.1 Burkholderiales bacterium
TCAGCCGTGGAGCCGCACCCTCTCCCCCAGTCCCTCTCTCCTCAAGGGAGAGGGGAGGCAACCGAGCCCCTTCTCGAGGTCCGCGACTACAAGGTCTGGTTCCCGATCCGCAAGGGACTGCTGAAGCGCACCGTTGGCTACGTCAAGGCGGTCGACGGTGTGTCGTTCTCGATCGCGCCGGCGCGATCGCTGGCGCTGGTCGGTGAATCGGGCTGCGGCAAGACGACCATTGGAAAGAGCATCCTGCAACTACTGCGCGGCATCGCCCGCATCGAGGGAACAGCGGCGCTCGACGGCCAGCGGCTGGACCAGCTGGACGGCGAGCAACTGCGCCGGGCACGGCGCGAGATGCAGATCATCTTCCAGGATCCGTTTGCGTCGCTGAATCCGCGCATGCGCGTGGCCGAGATCATGGAAGAGGGCGTTGCCTCGCTGCGGCCCGAAATTGCCGCCTCCGAGCGGCGCGACCGCGTGGTCGAGCTGCTGAAGAAGGTCGGACTCCACGCGGACAGCGTCAGCCGCTATCCGCACGAATTCTCCGGCGGCCAGCGCCAGCGCATCGCGATCGCGAGGGCGTTGGCGGTCGAGCCGAAGCTGATCATCTGCGATGAGCCGACCTCGGCGCTTGACGTATCGGTCCAGGCGCAGATCCTCAACCTGCTGGCCCAGCTGCAGCACGAGTTCGGCGTCGCCTACCTGTTCATCACGCACAACTTCGGCGTCGTCGAGTACCTCGCGCATGACATTGCGGTGATGCAGGGCGGGCATATCGTCGAGGCAGGATCGGCCGAGCAGATTCTCGAGCGGCCGCGTCACGCCTACACGCAGACGCTGCTGGCGGCCGTACCTAGGCTGGCACGGGCGGCGTGAGGCCGTCCGCCCAAGTGGTTCACATCTGTTGAGGCATGGCCGATTGGCCATGGCCACTGTTGCAGTGGCTGCCGAGACAGACGCCCAGCCAGCCGCGCGCCCGACCCCGCCAGCGCGTCGCAACGCAACACGGCCAAGCATCCGGAATCGGGCCGGGATCTGTGCGACTCGGACCCGCGAAGAATAGTCGCGTAAGAATACGTAAGATCATTTACCGCTTGGGTTCTGTTTATTCGGATGCGGCGCCGTTGCTGCATCGCGTCGGCAGCATCACAAGGTCGCCGCTTGATCCTGCCCGCTTGGCTGGTGCATCGCCCGCCGCTGGCCTCTCCTGACTCTATGGCCCACCGCTCGGCCGCATTCTTCCTCCCACACTGAGTCACGGGTCGATCGATTGCGCGCTGCGGCTGGCTCCTAACCGCGCGCGGTTTGCGCCTTGCACGCTAGGGCTGGTTGGTCAGCGAATTTGGGCAGCGACGCCCCGACGACGCCACCGATGGCTGTTAGTTCGTAGCGGCGTCAGGAATCCGTCCGGCCGCAGGTGTTCGCCCCGCGCAACACATTCGGTCGGCCGAGCCCCCGTTTGTTGCCACGTGCTGACACGGCGGCCAGAATCGTGAGCGGCAGTCGGGGGCAAGGCCGGCTAACTGGGGCGAAAGCTTCACTCGGACGAATGAAGCAGTCCGGGAACGGCCAGCTGCATGCAAATGCCGACCGCACCGTGTTTGGAACGCCGTTATTTCTTGGGGGAGTTTGCAAATGAAACTGCAATTGAAGCCTGTCGTACGGGGTCTGGCGGTTGCGTTTGGGGGACTGTCGGCCGTCATGGCGTTGCCTGCGTTGGCCCAGCAGCAGCAACTCGAGCGCGTGGAGATCACCGGTTCGCTGATCAAGCGGGTCGAGGGCGAGACGGCGTTGCCCGTCACGATCATCCAGGCCGAGGAGCTGCAAAAGGCGGGTGTGAAGACCGCTGAGGCGGCGGTGCAGTTCATCGCCCAGAACCAGTCGCTGGTCAACTCAGCGCGATCGATCGGATCGACAAACGGTGGCGCGGCCTTCGCCGATCTGCGGGCCGCCGGTCCCGAGCGCACGCTAGTGCTGCTGAACGGGCAGCGCGTGGTCAAGAATCCGTACTTGGGCATCGCCACCGACCTGAACGTGATCCCGACGGTGGCGATCTCGCGCATCGAAGTGCTGACCGACGGCGCGTCGTCGATCTACGGCACGGATGCCATCGCCGGCGTGATCAACATCATCACGCGCCGTGATTACCAGGGCATCGACGTCGGCGGCTCCGCCAAGCTTCCTCAGGGCGACGGCGGGGAGCAGTACAACGGAAACATCACCCTTGGCTATGGCTCACTGGCCAAGGACGGCTTCAACGTCTTCGGCGGGTTTGCCTACACCAAAGAGAATCGCATCCGCGCGGTCGACCGGGACTACACCGCGAGCGGCATCATCGAAGACAAGGGGGTCTACCTGACCAGCGGAACCAGTTTCCCGGGCAACTACAGCCAGTCGTCCACGGGCGTGTCGACCAACCCGACGCTGCCGGGCTGCGCTCCCCCGGACTCGGTCCTGATTCCGGGCATCTTCGGTCCGAATTCCTGCCGTTTCGACTACACGCGCTACGTCGACATCATGTCCGAGGTCGAGCGCTGGTCGCTGTTCGGGCGCGGATCGCTCGCCTTCGGCGGCAATACCGCCTCGCTCGAATATTTCCGCGCATACAACAAGGTAGGCAACAACGTGGCGCCCACGCCGCTGACGAGCCTCCCGATGAACTCAAACAACCCCTACTACCCGGGCGGCTCGGCGGGCGTTCCGATCACCAATACGAACCTCGATCCGACACTGCCGATTTCGGTCGGCTGGCGGATGATCCCCGGCGGTCCGCGGGCCAGCGAAATCGAGAACACGACCCAGCGCGTGCTGGCCGAACTCGAAGGTCCGATCGGAACCAACTGGAATTACAAGGTCACGGCCCTTTACAGCGATTCGCAGGTCAACAACACGTTCACCAACGGCTATGTCAGCCGGCCGGGGATCATCGCCGGTCTGGCCGGCGCCAACGGCGCGCCATTCCTGAATCCCTTCGGGGCGCCGACCGACGCGCAAAACGCCTACATCCTGTCGCAGAAGATCCTCGGCCAGGTGCAGGACATTTCCGGCGACCTGTGGGGCGTGAACGGCACGATCAGCGGCGATCTGGCGCAGCTGCCGGCCGGCCCGCTGAGCGGCGCCCTGCTGGCCTCCTACCAGAAGGAATCGATCGACTTCACGAACAACTTCGCGCTGATCCGCCAGGCGGCCAGTTCGGGTCTTGAACTCGCCGAGGACACCAGCGGAAGCATCCGCAACTATGCGCTTGCCGCGGAGTTCAACATTCCGATCCTGCGCGACAAGCCGTATGCGAAGAGCCTCGAGGTGCCGATTTCGGTGCGTTACGACAATTACGACCAGTCGGGCAGCACCACGAATCCCAAGTTCGGCGTGCGCTGGCAGACCAGCGACAACCTGCTGCTCCGCGGCTCGTATAACAAGGGCTTCCGGGCACCGGGCGTGTTCGACCTGTACGCACCGAACAGCGTCACGTTCACGAGCAACTCGTACGACGATCCGGTGCTGTGCCCGAACGGTGTCCCGGTGGCGGGCGCGGATCCTTCGCGTGACTGCGGCCAGCAGTTCCGCCAGTTGCAGGGCGGGAGCCTGTCGGTCGAGCCCGAGAAGTCCGATTCATGGTCGCTCGGCTTCGTCGTCGATGTCACCAAGAATTCGTCGTTCAGCATTGACTACTTCAACTCCAAGGTAAAGGGGACGATCGGCGCGCTTCCTGAGACGGCGATCTTCGGTGACACGGCGGGCTATGCGAGCAAGTTCACGCGCTGCAGCCAGTTGTCGCCGGCAGACTTTGCTGCCATCGACGCGTGCCAGCCGGGCCTCGCGGTCGACCCGCTTGCCTACATCGTCACGACAACCGCCAATCTTGGCGACATCAAGACATCAGGGTTCGATCTCGCGATAAATGCCCGCAGCGACGCCTCTTCCTATGGCCGCTTCACGTTCGCCCTGAACGGCACCTACCTGACCAAGTGGGAACAGCAGTTGGTCAAGGACGGCGACTACTTCGACGCGCTGGGCAACTACTCTTACGACCTGAACTTCCCGGCGCCGCGCTGGCAGCACGTCATGCAGGTGGGCTGGGACATGGGCGCGTGGTCGACGAACCTCTTCAACCGGTTCAAGTCAGGATACGACGACTACAACACGGACACGCTTGACGACGACATCTACGGCCAAAACAGGGTGGGCAACTGGAGCGTGTACGACTTGACAGTTACCTACTCGGGTGTCAAGGGGCTGTCGCTGACCGGTGGCGTGTTGAACCTGATGGACAAGAGAGGGCCGTTCACCAACCAGAATGCCACCTTCCAGACCGGCTATGACCCGCGCATCTCCGACCCGGTCGGTCGCGCGTGGTTCTTGCAGGCGTCCTACAAGTTCATGTAACCAGGCTGGTTCGGAGCACCAAGCCCGCGGGTTCGCCCGCGGGCTTTTTTTTGCCACATCGGATCACGCGCCCGCAGTCGTGACAAGGTACGGCTCGACGCCGGTCATCGAGCCAGGCCCTGGCCCGTGCGGTAAGAGTTTTCCTGACACGGGCTGGCGGAACTTGGGCGCGGCCATGCGTCAGCGAAAAAGCGCTGGATGCGTGGTGCGCCATAGCGGGCGCTCGAGCCTCAGCCAGGTCGGCGGTAGCCCGCGCTGCCCGCGGCGACTAAGCCGTCCGAGTTGTCACGAGACCCGCATCCACAGGCGAGCCAGGTCTGCCGTGCCGTCCTTGCCACCGACCGCCTTGAACGTCTGCGCAGCCTTCTGCTTCTGCCCGGCGCGATGCTGGGCGATGCCCAGGTGCAAGGTGGCATCGGACGGATGCCGCAGGCCGCCTTTCTCGATCCCGCTCTGGATCAGCTTGATGCCCTTGTCGTGCTGGCCCATCCCCGAAAAGGCGAGGCCAAGGCGGACCAGCGCTTCGCCATCTTTGGCTTCGGCTTCGGCGGCCGCCAGATCCTTGGGTGCGTCGGTGGCCCGCTGGGTGGCGAGCGCCAGCAGCCGCTTCTGCCGCTCGGCGTCTTCGCCTTTACCGAGCTTGCCGTTGGCGAAGCCCTCGTCGAGCGCCTTCTTCGCCTCGACGGCCTGGCCCTGCTGCAGAGCCAGCTGCGTGTACTCCATGTAGTCGGCAGCGGAATCGAGCGTCCGCGTCGCGGCGCGCAGGCGGTAGACCTCCAGGCTCAGCCGGCTGGAAAAGCCGGGCTTGGATTCGATCCGCCGCAGCAGGTCGGCCCAGTATTCGCGCTTCGGGTAGTACGCGACCAGCCGCTCGAGCGCCGCGATGTACGCCGCACGGTCGGCTTCGTTGCGGCCGGCGATATTGGCCAGCAGCTGCAGCATGTCCTCCGACGGCTTCTGCCCGGCACGCTCGGCGGCCTGCACGTCGGCAAGCGCTTCGCGGTTGGCGGCGGCCAGGTCGCCTGCCAGGAAGTACGACTGGATCAGCAGAGTGCGCGAAGCACTGTCGCCGGGATTCGATTTCTGCGCGCGTTGCGCCCAGTTCGCCGCGCT